>JBHEMB010000089.1:0-5796 GCA_046262855.1 Mycobacteriales bacterium
GCCTCCGGGATGGCCGTCTTCACCGGCATCCTGCGCTCCTACGAGCTCCTCAACGACGAGGTGAGCCGGGTGATGCGGCGCCACGACCTCACCTTCGCCCGGTACGAGGTGCTCACCTGGTTGGCGAACGACCCCGACTCCTCGCTGACCCTGAGCTGGATCAGCAAGACCCTGCGCATCCCGCCCGCGACGGTGACGGACATCATCGACCGGCTCCAGCGGGACAAGCACGCTCGCCGGGTGCCGCACCCGTCCGATGCGCGGACGACGCTGGCCGTGATCACTCCGCTCGGCCGCAGAGTCGCGCAAGCCGCGACCGAGGACCTGAACTCAAGCGTGTACGAGCAGATTGGGCTGTCGGAGGCTCAGCGGCGCCAGCTCACCACCCTGCTCACCAAGCTGCGAGTTGCGGGCAACGAGTTCGACGTCGAGCGCTCACGGCAGCTTATCCAGGAGCTCGGGCTTCGTCATGCCCAGGACGACCAGGCTTCGTAACGCTCAGGTGGAGGCTTGGCTCGCCAGACCGTGAAACAGCAGGTCCCAGAGCTGCTCACCCGGGTCGTTCGCCTGAGCGTTGCCGCTGATCGTCGCCGAGAAGGCGTTGAACATGATCGCCTCGAGCACGGTGCCGGCCACCCGCCGGTTGTTCAGCTCGGGGCGAACGGCTCCGGCGGCTACTGCCTCGGTGAGGATCTCCTCGAAGAGAACCACCAGCGGGGAGAAGACCCGCGCTGCCTCGGCGGGCTGCGCGGTCAGCAGCTGCTGGGCGAACTCGACCATGACGCGTCGGCCCCACGGCCGGCTCTTCGTCGTCGACTTGCGCTTCCGGTCCTGCCTGGTCATCTGGTAGTACTCGATGACGAACTGGTGGAGCCGCTCGAGCGGTTCTTCCACGGGCTCCAGCGTCCCCCGCAGGTGCTCGGCTGCCGAGACGATGGTCTCCTCGAAGAGCGCCAGCAGCAGCTCCTGCTTGCCGCCGAAGTACTGGTAGAAGCTCCGCAGCGACTGACCGGAGCGCTCGACGACGTCCTGCACGGTGAAGTCGACGGCCCAGTTGCTCTCGTTCAGGAGCTCGAAGGCCGCATCAAGGAAGCCCTGCACGCGCGTCTCGGCTCGGGCCCGGGCTGGGTCCAGCCGGCGGGCAACGGCGTGCTCACGCCAGCTCCTGCCGCTGAGGTCCTCTGCTACGTCGTCCTGCGCCACGCGCGAAAGCGTACGTCATTTTCGCTCCTGACACGCGCGCCTCGCCACAGACGAGAAGGAGCCTGGCACGCGTAGCGGCCGGTCCCTGACCGAGTTCGTGGCACTGAGTGCCTTGACCGGCCACGGGAGTCCCCATACCCTCAGTCGATAACAGCGTTCTCTAACGGATAGAAGGAACCCCTCATGTTCAAGGAGTTCGTGGCCTCCGGCGACGCGCACATCATCGAGCCGGTCGACCTGTTCAAGACCCGGCTCCCGAAGCACCTCCGCGAGCGGGCGCTATGGGAAGAGGAGTTCACGCTCGAGGAGCCACTCGTGCCGGGCGGGCACACCGAGTTCAAGAAGCTGCACACGATCGGCTACGACGGCTGGACCATCTCGAAGTACCGGCAGTCCGGCGGGCCGACCCCGGACGGTGAGCCGGAGCACATCCTCCGCGACATGGACCTCGACGGCGTCGACGCCGCGGTGATGTTCCCGAACCTCTCGCTGTTCGTGCTGTTCACCGACGAGCACGAGCTGTCGATGGCGCATGCTCGCGTCTACAACGACTACATCGCTGAGCGGTACCTCCCCTACCAGGCCCGGATGCGGCCCACGGCGGCCATCCCGCTGACGCACATCCCGGATGCGGTCGCTGAGATCGAGCGCAGCGCGCGCGCAGGGCTGGGCGCGATCCTGCTGCCGGAGATGCCACCCCTGCCCTACTGGTCGCGCGAGTACGACCCGGTGTGGGCGGCCGCTCAGGCCACGGGACTGCCGGTGTTCATCCACGTCGCCACGGGCGGGGTGAAGGTCAAGGAGGGGCAGTCCCAGACCGCGACCACCGTCAAGCAGATGATGACGGCCGTCAACATGGGCAAGGGCCAGCTGACCGATGCCATGGTGTCGAGCCGGTCCATGGGCGGCGGGATCAACATGGCTGCCGGCCCGCAGCGCATCATCGCCGACCTGGTCAGCAGCGGCGTCTGCGAGCGCTTCCCGGACCTGCACTTCAACCTGATCGAGTTCGGAGCCGGCTGGCTCGTCTCGTACCTGGGGGCCATGGACAAGGCGTGGAAGACCGGCATCGGGCAGGACCCTGACTGGTGGCTCGGCTTCTGGGACGACACCCGGCCGCCGCACGACCAGCCGAGCATGGGACGGCTGTTCGCCATCAACGACAAGTGGCCGTGGCCGCTCAAGCCCAGCGAGTATGTCCAGCGCCAGATCCACGTGCAGTTCGCAGACGACCCGACGGCCGTCAAGGCCCGCCACATCACCGGGCTGTCAACCATCATGTGGGGCAACGACTACCCGCACGCCGAGGGCACCTTCCGCAACAGCGCGGAGTGCATCGCGGAGAACTTCCAAGGGGTGTCGGACGTGGATCGGGCCGCGATCCTCGGTGGCACGCTGGCCGACGTCGTGGGCTTCGACAAGACCAAGAAGCTGGCCCCGGTGACGGCGTCGGCCTGATCCGGGGGGAGAGGTCCATGCAGGGGCTTCGCGACCGCAAGCGGGCGGACAACCGCCTGACCACGATCGACGCGGCCTATGAGCTGTTCGCGGAGCGCGGCTACGACGTGGTCACCGTCGCGGACATCTGCGCCACCGCGGGCATCGCGCGCCGGACGTTCTTCCGCTACTTCGACTCGAAGGTGGCGGTGCTCGACGAGCCGCTCCAGCAGATGACCGACCGGGTGGTCTCGTCGATCGCGGCGTCCGACTGCGCGGATGACGGGCAGGTGCTCCGGGCGGCCCTGACCGAGTCAGCCCGCTACGTGCTGGCACACCGCGAGCGGCTCACCCTCCATCACCGGATCGTCGCGGCATCGACCACGCTGGCCTGGTCGCCGTACCGGCAGCTCGGCGGGCACGAGTGGTCGCACGCAAAGCAGCTCGACGAACGCCGCGGTCAGCTCGGCGACCCGGACTGGCGGACCAGGCTGCTCGTGAGCCGTGGCGTCAGCGTGCTGCGCGTCTGGCTCGACGAGACCCTGCGCGCGCCGCTGTCCGGCGACACCAGCGAGCTGCTGGACGAGATGTTCGACGCGGATCCCTGGTTCGCGACCGCCTCGCAAGAACGGTCTTCCCCTTGACGGAGAATCGCGTATGCTTGGATCGATCGGTCCATTAAATCGGAGGTCACATGGTCGACGTTCTGGTCATCGGGGCTGGCGTCACCGGCCTCTACCAGCTGCACCTGGCACGTGAGGCCGGCTTCTCCGTGCAGGTGCTCGAGGCCGGCGCCGGCGTCGGCGGCACCTGGTTCTGGAACCGCTACCCCGAGGCCAGATTCGACTCCGAGAGCTACTCCTACGGTTTCCTGTTCTCGAAGGAGCTCTGGCAGGAGTGGGAGTGGTCGGAGCAGTACGCCGGCCAGCCGGAGATCGAGCGGTACTTCAACTACGTCGTCGACCGCTTCGACCTGCGCCGCCACATCACGTTCAACGCGAAGGTCAGCTCCGTCGTGTACGACGAGCAAGCCGGCGAGTACGACGTGCGTACCGAGACCGGCGGCTCCTACCGGGCCCGCTTCGTCGTCGCCGCGAGCGGCAACCTCTCCGTCCCGTTCATCCCGTCGATCGAGGGCCGGGAGACCTTCGCGGGAGCCCAGGTGCACACCGGGCGGTGGCCTAGCGAGCCCATCGACTTCACGGGCAAGCGGGTCGCCCAGATCGGTACCGGCTCGAGCGGGGTGCAGATCGTGCCGGCGATCGCGGACCAGGTCGCGCAGCTGACCGTCTACCAGATGAAGGCCGACTGGGTCACACCGCTGAACAACCGGCCCATCACCGAGGAGGAGCGCGCGGAGCTCAAGGCCGGTTTCGAGTCGATCCGCGAGACGCTCAACACCTCGCCCAGTGGGTTCTGGCACGAGATGACCGGACGCAAGTCGACGGAGGACAGCGCGGCGCAGCGCCAGCAGGTCTTCGAGCGGATGTGGAGCAGCGGCGGCTTCCGCAAGCTCACCGAGAGCTACGCCGACCTGCTCTTCAACCCGGACGTCAATGCGGAGTGGTGCGACTTCCTGGCGGCCAAGATTCGCAGCATCGTGAAGGACCCTGTCCTCGCGGAGCGGCTCATCCCCAAGGACAGCGGCTACGGCGCTCGACGGCCGCCGTTCGGGACGGGCTACTACGAGGCCTACAACAACCCCAACGTCGACCTCGTCGCCCTCGGCGAGACCCCGATCACCCGGATCACCGAGACGGGGATCGAGACGTCCGAGGGACTGCGTGAGTACGACGTCATCATCTGGGCGACGGGCTGGGACTTCGGCACCGGGGCACTCAACCGGCTGGGGGTGCGTGGCCGTGACGGCCTGGCGCTCGAGGAGTACTGGGGCAACGGGCCCCGTACCTATCTCGGTGTTGCCACGGCCGGCTTCCCGAACTTCTTCTTTCCCGGCGGACCGCACGGAGCGACGGGCAACAACCCGCGCTACGCGAGCGACCAGGTCGAGATCTGCACGGACGTGATGCGGTACGCCCGCGACAACGGCCATGACGTCGTCGAGGTCACCGCCGAGGCGGAGGGGTCATGGACCGACGCCCTCAACGGCAGCGGTTCGATGTCCTCCTTCCTGCAGAGCAGCTACTTCTACGGCGGCAACATCCCGGGCAAGCCCGTCGCCCAGCTGCTGAACCCGATCGGGCGCATCGGCCTGCACAAGTGGATGGCGAGGGCGCGCGACAGCGACTTCTCGACGTTCAGCTTCTCGGCCGCCGGCGCCGTCGCAGCACGGTGAGCCACGTCGAGGTGATGGTGGGTGTGCAGGCCACGCTGGCGGCGTACGCGCAGGCGATGGACGCTGGCCGCACCGACGAGCTCGTCGCGCTGTTCCTTCCCGACGGCACCGCACAGATCGCCGGAGTCGGCACCTTCCAAGGACACGACGCGATCCGGCAGGCGTACGCCGACATGGTCCCGAGGCGACCGCAGCTCCACCTCGTGGGAAACACGGTCGTGACGTCGTGGACCGCGGAGGAGGCGACCGCGATCAGCGACTTCGTCTTCCTGCAGCTCGGCGCGTCGGGCTGGACGGTGCCCGTGACCGGGCGCTACGACGACAGCTTCCGCAAGGCCGAGGACGGCCGCTGGCTGATCCTGCGCAAGACCGTGACGTACGTGAGCTAGGGAGAGGTGACCGTGACGAAGCGGTGGGCGCAGCGCCCCGAGGGCTCGACGTGGGGCGACTTCGGCGAGGACGACGAGCTGGGACGCATCAACCTGCTCACGCCGGAGAAGGTGCTGCAGGGTGTCCGGGAGGTCGAGCACGGCATCACGTTCAGCCTCAGCCTGCCGCTGGACTACCCCGGTGGCTCGGCCCTCAACCAGCGCCGGTACCCGCCGATCCTCCGCCCGACCGAGGACCTCGCCTACAACCAGGACACCTTCTACAACGTCATCGCCCGCGAGCAGATCCACCCCTCGTTCATCGACGTGTGGGCCGACGACGTCGTGACGCTCTGGCTGCAGTACTCGACGCAGTGGGACTCGCTCGCGCACCAGGGCGCGGAGTTCGACGCCGACGGTGACGGGGCGGCAGAACCCGTGTACTACAACGGCTTTCGCGCCGGCGAGCACATTGTCGGGCCGGTCGACTAC
>JBHEMB010000090.1:0-6731 GCA_046262855.1 Mycobacteriales bacterium
GCCCCAGCCGAACGCCTCCGCGACCGACTCGAAGCGCGCGATCGTCGCGGCCGCGAGCCCGTGCATGAGCAGCGGCAGCCCGACCGCCTCGCTGGCGGTGTACCCGACGACGGGGGCCAGGAGGATGGCTGCGACACCCGCGAGCAGCGCCGAGACGACCCAGGCCAGCGTCGAGACCCGGTGCACGGGGATACCGACCAGCCGCGCACGCGACGCGTTCTCCGCCGCCGCCCGGATCGACAGGCCGTAGATGCTCGACCGGAGGAACCAGGCCACACCGAGGGCGAGCACCGGACCGACCACGAGGACCATCAGGTGCGCCGGCCCGAGCACGACCCGGCCGAAGGTGAACTGCCCGGAGTGGAACGGCACCGGGAAGCTGCCGGCCCCGCCGAACAGCGTCGCCTCGCCGCCCTCGACCTTCGGCTTGGGCAGGGCGAGCCGCACCGCGATGAGGATCTGCGCGACGCCGATCGTCGCCAGCAGCGCGATGACCCGGGGGCTGCGCTGGAACCGCGACATGATCGTGCGCTCCACGGTGGCCCCGAGCGCCGCGGTGGCGAGCAGCGAGAGGGCCAGTGACGGCCAGTAGGGCCAGTGGTAGCGGCCGACCAGCATGATCATCATCGACACGGCGAAGGCGCCGAACTCGCCGTGCGCGAAGTTGAGGATCCGGCCGCTCATGAAGATGAGCACGAGGCCGACGGCCAGCAGCGCGTTGGCCATGCCGAGGACGAGGCCGAGGAGGAGGAGGTCCATCTAGCGCTTCGGCGCCGAGTACTTCGCGCGCAGCAGCGGGCGGATGTCGATCGCCCCTCGGCCGCCGGGACCGAGGACCTTCCAGTACCTCGGGTACTCCGGGAACACGTAGTCGCCCTTGTTGGTGTCCCACTTCGCGACCGTCTGCAGGTCGTAGCCGGTGAAGTCGCGCCGGCTGGCGTCCAGGATCGTGTAGGTGAGCGGGACGAAGGCGTCCCAGCTGAAGTCGCCGCGAATCGTGTCGACGCCGACCATCAGCGAGTTCCCGGTCAGCACGCCGGTGCGGTCGATGGCGCGACGCATCGCCTCGCTGACGGTGAGGATCGAGTTGCACGCGACCTGCACGGCGGCCGAGGTGTCCTGCCCGTCGCCCGAGTGGTAGCGGTTGTAGATGCGGGCGCAGTTGTTCTCGTAGGGGCTCTCGCCCGGCGCGATCCGGGTCGTGAGACCGACCGCGTTCTTCCACTCGTCCTGGTTCATCAGGCTGCCGGCGAGCTTGAAGTCGATGCCGCCGGTGCGGGCCGTCCATGTCCAGGTCGGGTACCAGTTCTGCTGCCGGGCGGCGTTGGTGAAGAACACGTCGGCGATGAAGTTGTTCGCGAGCAGCCAGACCTGCTGGCAGCCCTTCTGCTTCATCTCGATCGCATACGTCGTGGCCTGCTGCTGCGCGGTGCTCGGGTCGTCGGCGTACCGGACGATGTCCTTGAAGGCGAGGCCCTGCCCCTTCAACGCCTTCACCACCAGGCCCTCGAGGTGGTTGAAGTCGTCGGTGTCGGGGTGGATGAAGCACGGGGCGTGCTTGTCGCTGTGCAGGTAGTTCTTCCCGAAGGCGGCCCAGTTGAGGAAGTCGCCGTCGGCGTCCTGGTACAGCTGGAACTGGCCCATGCCCTGCTTGCGCTGCTCGGCCTTGGTGGCCCGGCCGCCGTAGAAGGGCAGGTGCTTGGGAGCGAGCAGGTCACTGACCTCGTGCAGGCACGCGATGTCGAGGAAGACCTTGTACTGGTCGGCGAGCTGGATGGCCGCGGACTGGTGCCGCTCGGGGCAGTACAGGCCGCCGTCGTCGACGGTCACCAGCTTGAGCGTGCGGCCGCGGATGCCGCCGGTGTCGTTGATGTAGCGCACGAAGGTGTCGAACGACTTCTGCTGGTCGCCGGTGACCGCGGAGCTGAACTGTGCGGTCAGCGACCCCGACCCGCCGCAGCCGGTCTTGTCGTAGTCGGCGCCGATGGTCACCGACGTCGCGGTCACCCCCTGGGTGCGCAACCCGTAGTCGGGGACCTTGCTGACCGGCGGCGCGGGCGGCCGGCCGTGGGAGGCGGTCGGGAGCGAGCTCGGCACGGTGGTGGGGGTGTGGGGTCGCGTCGACGTGCCGGGCCCGGGGGTAGCAGTCGTTGTGCCGGGTGAGGGCGAGGTCGAGGGGGTCGGCGCGCCGGGACGTGCGGAGCTGCCGGGCTCCACGTCGAAGCCCACCCTGCCCGGCCCGGCCGTGTCGTGGTCGCGCTGGGCGTACCGGACCTGTCCGACCGAGAGCACCGCGGCGGCGAGGACCGCCGCGTTCACGATGACGACCGCGCGCTGGTGCCGGGCGAACTGAGCGAGCACAGGCACATCATCCCCTCGGCGCAATATGTATGGGACTCTGACATTCTGAAACCGCTGGTGTCAAGAGAGGCCCCGGGCGTGGCGGTCGGCAAGGATGTGGTCATGACGGAGACGGTGCTGCTCACGACGCACCGCATCGGGGATGTGAACCGCTCCCGGGTGCTGCAGGCGTTCGTGGATCACGGCGCCCTCAGCCGTGCCGACGTCGCCCGGCTCGCGGGGGTCCCGCGCGCGACGATCGGCACCATCGTCCAGGGACTGATGGACGCCGGCCTGCTCGAGGAGCTCAGCCCGGACCGCGACGGCCGGGTCGGCAAGCCGGGCCGTCCGCTGTGGTTCTCCCCCCAGGCCGGGCTGTCGGTCGCGGTCGGCTTCACCGACGACGCCGTCCGCGCGGCCCTCGTGAACGCGCGTGGTGAGCGGCTCGAGGAGGCTGCGGTCGAGCTCGACGCAGCCGCGGCCAGCGCGCCCGCCCTCCTCAACGCCGTCGAGCACGCGGCGCGCAGCGTGCTGCCTCGGGCCGGTGTCCTCGGGGTCGGGGTCGCGGTGCCGGGCGTCTGCGACACCGAGGCCGGCGAGGTCGTCGCCTCCGGCCCGCTACCCGGTGCCGAGGGCACCGAGCTGGTACGGCGGCTGACGCGCACCCTCGAGCTGCCGGTGCTCGTCGACAACGACGCCCGCGCCCAGGCGCTCGGCGAGAAGTGGTTCGGCGACGCGCGCGGCCTGTCGTCGTTCGCCGCCGTCCAGACCGGCGCCGGCCTGGGTGTCGGCCTCGTGCTCGGTGGCCACCTGTTCCGAGGTGACGACGGCCGGGTCGGCGAGCTCGGTCACACCCGCGTGGTCGACGGCGGCGAGCGGTGCCGCTGCGGCCTGTACGGCTGCTGGGAGACGGTGGCCACGCTGGGCTGGCTGCGGGCGGAGGCGGCCCGCCGCGGGCTGCCCGGGGCCGCGACGATGACGAGCCGCACGCTGCACGACCCCGGGCTGCTGGCCGACTACGTGGGCAACCTCGCGATCGGGCTCGCCACGCTCGTCAACCTGCTCGGCATGCGGCGCTTCTTCCTGCACGGTGACGTGGTGGCCGGCGGCGAGCCGGTGCGGGCCGCCCTCGAGGCCGCCGTACGCACGCTGTCCCTCGGCCACGTCCGCGACGAGGTCCAGGTCGCGCTCAGCTCCCTCGACGCCGACGCCACCCTGCTCGGCGCCGCCGGGCTCGTGCTCAGCGACACCTTCCGCCTCGCCAGCTGACGGGGACGCCTCGGCCGGCGGCCGCCCCATGATCCACGCGGCGTTTGCTCACTCTTGAGGGTCGTCTCAGTGCGTCAACGGCGCGTGGATCATGAGGAGGGGGGCCCTCAGGTGCCGCTGCGGCCCAGGGCGGCGGGGTCGTCGCCGAGGTAGGAGCGCACCACCTCCGGGTCGTGCACCACAACCTCCGGCTCGCCGGACGCGATGACGCGGCCGGTCTCGAGCGCGTAGAGCCGCTCGGCCAGCCCGAGCAGCAGCGGCATGTCGTGCTCGATGACGAGCAGCGCGCACCCGAGCTGGTCGCGGACCTGCCGCAGCAGCGGCCCGAGCGCCTCGGCCTCCCGCTGCGCGATGCCCGAGGACGGCTCGTCGAGCAGCACGACCGACGGCTTCTGGATGACGATCGCGGCCAGGTCGACCACCCGCCGGGTGCCGGTGGAGAGCTCGCCGACGAGCTTGTCCCGGTACGCCGTCAGCCCGAACGCCGCCACCACGTCCAGTGCGGCCCGCGTCGCCGCCGCCTCGTGATCCGCCCCGAACCCCAGCAGCGTGGACACCACCCCGGCGGGCCGGGCAGCGCCCTTCTCGGACGCGACCCGCAGCGTGTCGAGCACCGTCATCGACGTGAACAGCCGCGCGTCCTGGAAGGACCGGCCCAGCCCCGCGCGGGCCCGCGCGTGCGGCGCGAGGCCGGTGACGTCGCGACCGCCGACCAGCACGGACCCCTCGCCGGGCAGCAGCCCGCTGATGCAGTCGAACAGCGTCGTCTTGCCGGCGCCGTTCGCGCCGATGAGGCCGACGATCTCGCCGGGTTCCACCACCAGGTCGACGCCGTCCAGGGCGCGCAGCCCGCCGAAGGAGATGCCGACACCGCGGACCTCAAGGGCGGCCGTCACGCCGTACCTCCGTAGTAGCGGTCGAGCAGCGCGTCGCACAGCTGTCCGACGAGGTCGTGGCCCTGCACCTCGCCGGCGCGGTCGGGCAGGATCGCGTCGCCGTCCTGCCGGGTCACGGGGTAGACCGCGTCGCGGATGCCCCACAGCTGCTGCTCGACGGCACGAATCCGGCGGCGCGCCTCAGCGACGCCGAACGCGCCCTCGACCGGGTCGTCGCCGAGGCCGACCAGGTAGCTCAGCGCGAACGCGTGCAGCTCCCACGCGGCGAGCCACGGCTCGAGCTCGCGCTGCCACGCAGCGGGCAGGTCCGAGCGGCAGCCCGCGGCGAGGAAGTCCTCCAGCGCGGGGTCCCGGGACGCCGCCCACGCCGCGACCGAAGCGTCGGGACCTGGGTCGGTGAGCCACGAGCGGCAGGAGCGGGCGAGCGGCAGAAGCCCTGGTACGTCGGCGATCACGGCCTCCCACTGCTTCTCGCGGTCGCCGTCAGGGTCCCGCCACCAGCGCAGCCCGCAGGCGACCCCGACACGGGACGCGAGCGGCAGCGGCATGACGTTGCACAGCAGCCCGGCGACCTGCTCGGGGAGGCGAGGGTCACGCGCGGGATACGGCCCGAGGTGCAGCACCCCGCCCATCGCGCCGTCGTTGACCGGCACGTTGTCGGCCAGCACGAGCGGCCGGTCGAAGGGCAGCACGTCGTCGACCGACACGGACGGGCTGACGATCGAGGGTCCCGTCCAGATGAGGGGTACGGCGGGAGGCAGCTCGGCCTCGAAGGCCCGCAGGTAGCTCGTGGGGACCGAGACGGCGTAGTCGACCGGGCAGGTCGAGATCGTGCAGTCGGGGAGCGCCGCAGCAGCCGCGGCGACCGCGCGTCCGTGAGCGGCGCCGAGGGACGCACCCCCGCGGGGGACGTCGTCGAAGGCGATCCCGAGGGAGGAGATGCCCAACGAGGCCAGCGACTGCAGCTTCTCGACCAGCACCGCGGTGTCGGTGTCGCCGCGCCAGTCGAGGCCGGGGGAGACCACGACCGACAGCCGGATGCCCACGTCTCGACAGCCGGCCAGGAGCTCGGTCAGCATCGAGGTGTCAGGGAAAGGAGTGCGCCAGCGGTCGCGCAGGAAGGGGTCCCCCTTGGGGGAGTAGACGTAGTCTCGGCCTCCCTCGGCAGCGAGCCAGCGGACGAGGGCGAGCCGGTCCTCGGCGGCGAACGGACTGCCGTAGAAACCCTCGAGCACACCGAACCAGTCAGTCACTCGCAAGTATGTATCCTTCGGCTACTTATCAGTCAAACGGGGGCGCGATGCGGGCGGTCGTCGGCGACGTCGAGCTCGAGTACGAGGTGCGGGGCGAAGGACCCGAGCTGGTGTGGCTGCACGGGCTGTCCGGCAGTCTGGAGGAATCGCGGCCGCTGTGCGAGCGGCTCGCCCACAGCCACCGGGTGCTCTGGTACTCCACCCGGGGCCACGGCCGGTCGACAGCCGTGCACGACCGGGACCGCTACAGCTACGACCTCATCGCCGACGACCTGCAGGCGATGGTCGAGCTAGCCGGCTTCACCGAGCCGGTGATCGGCGGCGGGTCGCACGGGGCCAACACCGCACTGCGGCACGCGCTGCGCTACCCCGGCGTCGCGAAGGCGCTGCTGCTCGTCGCGCCGGGGGCCAACGCCTTGCGCCGGCCGGACCGGGTGCGCTGGGCGCTGATCCGCGGGCAGCTGCGGCTGGCCGCCCGACGCGGCGACCACGCCGTGGTGAAGGCGATCACCGGTCACGACCCGCGCGGCCCGCTGGACGAGCGCGCCACTCAGGCGGTGGAGGCCGCGCTCACCCACGACCTGCCGTCGCTGCTGAGTGCCATGCGGCTCATCCCGGACCAGCAGGTGGTCCGGCCGGACTCGCTGCGCTCGATCCAGGTGCCGGCTCTGGTCGCGGCCTGGCCGAAGGATCCGGTCCTGCACCCGATCGCGGTCGCCCGCCGGATCGCGGAGCTGCTGCCCGCGGGGGAGTTCGTCGAGATCGCCCGGCCCGGGCTGCTGACCACGGAGGAGTCGAGCGCGCTCATCGCGGGCTGGGTCGCAGGTCTGCTGCGAAGGGCTCTTCCCTAGAATGTATTCATCCCTTACATTTCATCTCGTGAAGCGCCTCGCTGCTGCCCTCGCCCTCGTCGTGACCGCCGGCCTGGGCACCGCGCACGCCGAACCCAAGGCAGCCCCGGTCGGCCCGCTCA
>JBHEMB010000091.1:0-6886 GCA_046262855.1 Mycobacteriales bacterium
TTGGCCATGGCGCGCGAGACGTTCTGCACCGCGGCCTTGATCGCGGCGGTCTGCGCCGAGACGTTGGACGAGGTGAAGTTGGCGGTGACGCTGGAATCGTCGTTGCAGTAGTCCGGCCACCACGAGGGCGAGCCGAGGAAGTCGGACACGCACGACTGCACGACGCTGCCGAAGTTGAAGTTGTTGCCGCCGATGCTGACCGCGACGGCCTTGACGTTGTGGGTCGCGGCGAAGCTCTGCAGCATCAGCGCCTGGCCCTGCTGGCCGCCGCTGTTGTAGAAGTCGAGCCCCGGCTTGAAGTAGCCGTCGCCGTCGGTGAAGGTCGAGGTCTTCGCGCCGGAGCAGGCGAGGTTCATGCCGTTGACGACGCCGGTGTACACCTCGGCCGCCTGGCTGCGGTGGCACCGGTTGATGGTCTCCGCGGTGTGCCCCGCGTTGTCGAAGTACGCCGTCGAGCCGAGCGCGTCGGTGTAGGACTCGCCGTTGTTGGAGTTGCCGGCCCAGCGGCCGGCCTCCCCGGAGATGTAGGAGTCGCCCACGGAGACGATCCAGGGGGATCCGACCCCCGGGCCGTCCGCGAAGGCGGGGGCCTGCAGCGTCCCGCTCAGACCCAAGGTCAGGGCGGCGGTGGCGAGCAGAGCAAGAGGCTTGCGCAAGGACTCCTCCAGGAGCGTCGGGTGCTTGCTACTGGCTAGTAGCAAGCCGGGAGGAAAGGTGACACAGGTCACATGCCTCGCACAAGCACCCGTTCAGGTCAGCGCCGCGAGCCGGTCGAGGAAGGTCTGCTGGGCGGGGTTGATCTTGGTGCGGGCCGCCGGGAGGTCGAACCACTCGACGCGGTCGATCTCGGGGAACTCCTGCCACCGGCCCTGCCAGGTCATCCCGAAGGTGTTGCTCACGCAGGCGGCCGGGTCCAGGTCGCCCTCGACGGCCCACGCGACGACCTTCTTGCCGCCCTTCTGCGTGATCTCGCCGAGGTCCAGCGCCGGCCCCTCCGGGACGGGGTGCCCGAGCTCCTCCTCGAACTCCCGGTAGGCCGCGGCCAGCGGCAGCTCGAGGTCGTCGTACTCGCCCTTGGGCACGGTCCAGACGTCCTTCTTCGCGTGCAGCGGCCCTCCGGGGTGCGCGAGCAGCACCTGCACGGCAGGGGTACGGCGGAACAGCAGGATGCCGGCACTGCGTCTGGCCATGGTCGCCACTGTTGCAGGCACCTCCCAGGGTGCTGCCAGTCGTGTCCCGGCTGCGGTCCGGACGCTGATGCCATGACGGAGACGGCCGAGAACCCCGCCTCGGGCACGGCTCAGCGTGGCCGGCATCCTGGCGACCGCTGTGGTCGTCGGCGTCGCCGGTCAAGGTCTGCAGGGCACCGTGGACGCGGTCAGCAGCTCCAGCATCACCGTTGCGGGCATCACGGTGAAGGTGACGAGCGCGACGCAGGTGGTGGTGGACGGCGCGCCGGGCTCGCTGTCCGACGTGACCCAGGGCTCGCCGGTCTTCGTGCACACCGAGGGCGCCGGCAGCTCGCGCTTCGCCGAGCGCGTCTTCGTGGGATCGAGGGGCCCACCAGCACCTGACGGCAGCCACCCTCCCGCCCCCTCCCCACCGGCACGACGGCCGTCCGAGCACCGACAAGGGGAGCTCCGCCGTGCCCTGGCGCGGCGGAAGCCACGTTGATCGCCGGGAGTCTCCTGCCGCTGCGCGGCTAGCCTGGTCGGGTCATGTCCGCTCCCTCTGTCGACGAGCTGCGGGAGCGCCTCCCGAGCCTGCTGCTGAAGGACCAGCGTCGGCTGGCCCGGCGCCTCGACGACCCTCGGGTCGATCTCGGGCGGGTCGCCTCGGACGTCGGCAAGGCGGAGGAGCGGGTCCGCTCCCGCCGTACCTCGCTTCCCGTGATCAGCTATCCGGAGCACCTGCCGGTCGCCCAGGTGCGTGCGGAGATCGCGGAGACGATCCGCGACCATCAGGTGGTGGTGCTCGCCGGCGAGACCGGGTCGGGCAAGACGACGCAGCTGCCGAAGATCCTGCTCGAGCTCGGCCGCGGCATGACCGGCCTGATCGGCCATACCCAACCTCGGCGGATCGCGGCGCGAGCGGTCGCCGAGCGGGTCGCCGAGGAGATCGGCACCGAGCTCGGCGACCTCGTCGGGTACACGGTGCGCTTCCACGACCAGGTCGCGGACTCGACCTTGGTCAAGGTGATGACCGACGGCATCCTGCTCGCAGAGCTGGGTCGGGACCGCGACCTGCTGGCCTACGACACGATCGTCATCGACGAGGCGCACGAGCGGTCACTGACGATCGACTTCCTGCTCGGCTACCTCAAGCAGCTGCTGCCCCGCCGGCCCGACCTGAAGGTGGTCATCACCTCCGCGACCATCGATCCCGAGCGGTTCAGCCGGCACTTCGACGACGCGCCGGTACTCGAGGTGAGCGGCCGGACGTACCCGGTCGAGATCAGGTACCGGCCGCTCGACGAGGACGAGGACCAGATCAGTGGCATCGTCGCCGCCTGCGACGAGCTGCCGCGCGATGGCGACGTGCTGGTGTTCTGCAGCGGGGAGCGCGAGATCCGGGACGCCGCCGACGCGCTTCGAGGGGCCACGGATGCGGAGGTCGTCCCCCTGTACGGCAGGCTGTCTGCTGCCGAGCAGCATGTGGTGTTCGCGCCGCACTCAGGCCGGCGGATCGTGCTGGCGACCAACGTCGCCGAGACGTCCCTGACCGTGCCCGGGATCCGCTACGTCGTCGACCCCGGCACGGCGCGGATCTCCCGGTACAGCAACCGGACCAAGGTGCAGCGGCTGCCCATCGAGCCGATCAGCCAGGCGTCCGCGACCCAGCGGGCAGGGCGGTGCGGGCGCGTCGCCGACGGTGTCTGCATCCGCCTCTACAGCGAGGAGGACTTCGACAGCCGCCCGGAATTCACCGAGCCGGAGATCCTGCGGACGAACCTCGCGTCCGTGCTGCTGCAGATGGCTTCGCTCGGCCTTGGCGACCTCGAGGCTTTCCCGTTCGTCGAGCCGCCGGACCGGCGCAACGTCCGGGACGGCCTGCAGCTGCTCGAGGAGCTCGGCGCGCTGCACGAGGACGGTCGGCTCACGAGGGTCGGCCGTCAGCTCGCCCAGCTGCCGGTCGACCCGCGGATGGCCCGGATGATCGTGGAGGCCGGCCGGCTCGGCTGTGTCCGGGAGGTGCTTGTCATCGCCGCGGCGCTGTCCATCCAGGACCCCCGGGAACGACCGCTCGACAAGCAGGCCCAGGCGACCGAGGCGCACTCGCGCTTCGCGGACCCGGTGTCGGACCTCCTCGCCTGGCTGAAGCTGTGGCAGCACGTGCAGGAGCAGCAGAAGGCCTTGTCCTCCAGCGCTTTCCGCCGGATGTGCAAGCGGGAGTTCCTCAACTACCTGCGGATCCGGGAGTGGCAGGACCTGCACGGCCAGCTACGCCGGGTCGCGCGTTCCCTGGACCTCGACGTCGCGTCGACGGGTGATCCCTCGACCGTCACTACGGCGCTGTTGAGCGGCTTGCTGTCGCACGTGGGGCTGCGGCAGGAGGCTCGGGTCGGGAACCGACAAGTGTCGGAGTACCTGGGGGCTCGGGGTGCGCGGTTCGTGATCGCCCCCGGCACCCCGCTGGCCAAGAAGCCCCCGGCCCTGGTGGTCGCGGCCGAGCTGGTCGAGACCTCGCGGCTGTTCGCCCGGCAGGTCGCGCGCATCGAGCCCGAGCAGGTCGAGGCGGTCGGCGAGCACCTGCTGAAGCGGTCGTACTCCGAGCCGCACTGGGAGAAGAAGCGCGGTTCCGTCGTCGCGTTCGAGCGGGTCACGCTCTACGGCGTCCCGATCGTGGCTCAGCGCAAGGTGCAGTACGGCCGGATCGACCCGACGATGTCGCGAGAGCTGTTCATCCGGCGCGCCCTGGTCGAGGGCGACTGGGAGACCCACCACGCGTTCTGGAAGAAGAACCAGCAGCTGCTCAGTGAGGTCGAGGAGCTCGAGCGCCGGGCCCGCCGGCGCGACATCGTCGTCAGCGACGAGGTGGTCTACGACTTCTACGACAAGCGCATCCCTGCAGACGTCGTCAGCGGTGCGCACTTCGACCGCTGGTGGAAGAAGACGAAGCCCGCCGAGCCGCAGCTGCTCGACCTGCGGCTCGAGGACCTGGTGTCGGGGGACGTCGACCCGGGGGAGCACCCGTCGGTCTGGGTCAGCGGCGACCTGCGCTTCGACCTGTCCTACGAGTTCGACCCCGGCACGCACGCCGACGGCGTGACCGTCGAGGTCCCGCTGACCGTCCTGAACCGCGTCAAGCCCGAGGACTTCGCCTGGCAGGTCCCCGGGATGCGGCAGGAGCTCGTCACGGCACTCATCAAGACGTTGCCGAAGCCGCTGCGCGTCAAGCTCGTTCCGGCTCCCGACACGGCCCGCGCGATCCTCGAGCGGGTCTCGCCGCGTGAGGAGGACCTGCTGCACGCGCTGTCCCGCGAGGCCCGGCTGCTCAAGGGGGTCATCATCCCGGTGGAGGAGTGGGGGCTCGACCGGCTGCCCTCCCACCTCCGGCCGACGTACCGGGTGCTGGACGGCTCGACGGTGGTCGCGGAGGGCAAGGACCTGGCCACGCTGCAGGAGTCGCTCGCGAAGCCCGTCCAGGCGGCGATCGCCTCTGTGGCAGGCGATCTCGAGGCCTCCGGCTTGACATCGTGGACGATCGGCGACGTTCCCCTCGAGGTGACGTCCGGGGCGGTGGTCGGCTATCCCGCGCTCGTCGACGAGGGCACCTCCGTGGCACTGCGGGTGCTGCCCAGCCCGTCGCCTCTCGTCCATCACGCGGGCGCGCGACGGCTGCTGCTGCTCGGCACGCCGTCGCCCGTCAAGCAGGTGTCCGGCCGGCTGTCCAACGCGAGCAAGCTCGCGCTGGCGAACAACCCGCACGGCTCGCTGGCTGCGCTCATGGAGGACTGCCTGCTCGCTGCGGTCGACCTGCTCATGACCTCGGATCCGCGGACGCAGGAGTCGTTCGAGGCTGGGCTTCGAACCGTCCGGGACGGCATCGTGGAGGCACTGCTGCAGGTGCTCAGGGATGTCGAAAGAGTGCTCGCCGTACCCGTTGCCGTGATGCCGGGACCTGCTGGTGAGGACCTCACGCGGCAGCGAGAGCGCCTGGTACACAAGGGATTCGTGACGGAACACGGTGCTGCGAGGCTGCCGGACATCGCGCGCTACCTGAATGCTGCCGTGGTCCGGGCGGAGAAGGGATCGGTACGCGACGCCGAGCTGATGGGCGACGTGCATGCTGTAGAGAAGGAGTGGCTGTCGCTGCCGCCCGGCGCGGGTCGCGACCGGATCGGCTGGATGCTGGAGGAGCTACGGGTCTCGCTGTTCGCCCAGACGCTCAAGGCCAAGGGGCCGGTGTCCGTCCAGCGCATCTGGCGCGCCATCGACGAGCTGCTTCCTTAGTCAGCCCTCGAGGTAGCCGCGCTCGCTGTCGGCGATCGGACGTGGCCGGCGGTGCTCGTCGAGGACCACCATGGTCGCGCGCCCGACCCCGGCAACGACGCCTTCGGTCCTGATCTCCTGCAGCACCGAGAACGACGACGTGCCGACCTTCTCGCACGTCACGGCGATGTCGACCGATCGTGTCCCGCCACGGATCTCCGCGTTGTAGTCGCACGAGGCATGCCGGACCACGAGGTGCCCGCGCAGCGTCCGGGGAAGCTGACGGAACGCCTCGACACGCGCGGTCTCCATGAGAGCGAAGTACGCCACGTTGTTCACGTGGTTGAACACATCGAAGTCGTTGAAGCGGAGCTGGACGGTCACCGTGACGCTGAACACCAGAGCACCCTAGGCTGTCCCGCGGTGCGCCGGGAAGTCTGGTCGGCAGTCCTCGTCGGCACCTCGGCGAGGACGGGCCTCGGCTGCACGGCGTGACAGTCGTCGTCCACAGATCCTCGGCACGTTCGTTGCCCACAGGCTGCAGCGGCCAGGCTGCTCAGGCATGAGCCGATCCCGCCGTACTCCTCCGAAGAAGCCGCGACGCATGGTGCCGCCGAAGCCCGTGGTGCGCATGACGAGCCCTGCGCAGCTGGTCGCTTCGCTGCCCTTCATCATCGGGTACACGCCGACCGAGAGCCTGGTGGTGGTCTGCTGCCACGAGCCGCGCGGGCGGCAGGGGGTGACGATCCGGATGGACCTGCCGAGGCCTCAGCACGAGGACCAGCTCGTGGACAAGATCGTGGGACTGGTCCGCGAGCAGGACGCGACCAGGGTCGTGATGGTCATCTACACCGACGAGCCGGACGGCGAGCTGAGGCCGCGGGCGGCGCTGATGGAGTCGCTCCTCGACGCGTTCGACGACCTGGTCATCACCGAGGCGCTGCTCGTCCGGGGTGGCCGCTTCTCCTCCTACGTCTGCGAGCGCCCGTGCTGTCCCGCGGAGGGCCGGCCGATCGACGAGGCCGCGGAGTCGGCCGCGGTGCAGACCCTGAGGCTGGAGCAGCTGAGTCGCGGCACCACCCAGCTCGGCACGCGGGAGGAGCTCGAGCAGAGCATCGCCGCGCCGTCCTTCCTGGCCGCTGAGGAGGCCCTGCAGCGGTGCGAGGAGGCTGTCCTGCGCTACTCGGAGGAGATCCTCGAGAGCGGCGTGGCCGAGACCCGCCGACGCGCGCTCGTCGCGTGGCAACGCGCGCTCGAGGAGGCGGCCGACCCACGCTGGCAGCTGTCCGGGGCGGAGGCGGCGATGCTGACGACGAGCCTGCACGACCGCACGCTTCGCGACAGCGTCGCGGCGCTCTGGCGGGAGGATGACCCCGCCCTGCGCCGGCTGCTCGAGGAGGTCACCCGCAGGACACCGCCGCCCTACGATGCCCCCGTGTGCACCGCACTGGCGT
>JBHEMB010000092.1:0-3908 GCA_046262855.1 Mycobacteriales bacterium
CCGCCAACCTGCACGGTGTCGACGTGGAGCTGGTCACCGGCAGCCTGCTGGACCGGGACCTGGTGACGTCGTTGACCCAGCAGGCCCAGGCGGTGGTGCACCTGGCTGCGCTCCCCTCGGTACCGCGGTCCATCGCGGACCCGGTGTCGAGCTGGGACGTCAACGCCACCGGCACCCTCAACATCCTGGAGGGCGCACGCGCCACCGGCGCGCACGTCGTCTACGCGTCGTCGTCATCGGTCTACGGAAGCGCGCCTCAGCTCCCCAAGCACGAGGAGCTGCCTACCTGGCCGCTCAGCCCCTATGCCGCGAGCAAGCTGGCCGGCGAGGCGCTCGTGCTCGCCTACGGTCGCAGCTACCGACTGCCCGTCCTGCCTTTCCGCTTCTTCAACGTCTACGGGCCCGGCCAGCCGGCGGGCCACGCGTACGCGGCCGTCATCCCCACTTTCCTCGACTGCGCGCTGCGCGGACTGCCGCTGCCGGTCTACGGCGACGGCGAGCAGAGCCGTGACTTCACCTATGTGGGCACCGTGGTCGAGGTGATCGCGCAGGCGCTCGCGCAGCAGGTGATCAGCGAGGAGCCGGTCAACCTCGCCTTCGGCTCGCGGGCGACGCTGCTGGAGCTGATCGCGGAGATCGCCGAGCAGCTCGGTCACGAGCTGGCGGTGCTGCACCAGCCACCACGCCCTGGCGACATCAGGCACTCCCAGGCGGCCAACGCACGACTGAGAAGGCTCTTCCCTGACGTCGCCCCCGTCCCGCTGCGCAGCGGGCTCACCGAGACGCTGCGGTGGTTCCGGGAAGCAGGGCGCTAGAGCCGAACGACGCCCGGCAGCATGCGCCCGGCCCCGACATTGCGGGTGTCGAACACCAGGCGGGCGCTCTCGAACACCTGCAGGTAGTCGATCGAGGAGTGTGCCGTCAGCACCACGACGCAGTCGGCGGTGCGGGCCTGCTCGAGCGGCACGCTGGTCAGCACCTGGTCAGAGACCGTCAGCTGGGGGACGTGCGGGTCGTGGTAGCTGACCTTCGCCCCCTTGCCGAGCAGCCGCTCCATGACCACCAGGGACGGTGACTCGCGAAGGTCAGCGATATCGGCCTTGTAGGCCACGCCGAGCACCAGCACCTGCGACCCGGACAAGGCCTGGCCACGCTCGTTGAGCAGGTCCTGCACGCGGCCCACCACGTAGGCCGGCATCGCAGAGTTGACGTCTCGAGCGAGCTCGATGAACTTGGCAGCGCCGCCGAACTGCCGCACGCACCAGGACAGGTACATCGGGTCCACCGGGATGCAGTGCCCTCCGACGCCGGGGCCAGGGAAGAACGGCAGGAAGCCGAACGGCTTCGACGCCGCTGCGTCGATGACCTCCCAGACATCGATCGACATGTCGTGGCAGAGCATCGCGAGCTCGTTGACCAGGGCGATGTTGATGTGGCGGAAGGTGTTCTCCAGCAGCTTGGCCATCTCCGCGGCACGCGGGCCGGACACGGGGACGACCTTCTCGACGAAGCTCCCGTAGAAGCTGACGGCGCGTTCGGTCGCTCGCTGGGTGACGCCGCCCACGATCTTGGGCGTGTTCGCAAGGCCGTACGTCGGGTTGCCTGGGTCGATCCGCTCCGGGCTGAACGCCAGGTCGAACCCGTCGGCAGCCCCCGCCTGCAGACCCGACGCCGACTCGAGCACCGGGCACAGCAAGGTCTCTGTCGTCCCGGGGTACGTCGTCGACTCCAGGATGACCAGCGTCCCGGGCCGCAGGTGCGGTCCCATGGCGCTCGCGGCTCGCTCGATGTGCTAGAGGTCGGGAGCCTCGTGCTCGTACGGGGTCGGGACGCAGATCACGACGACCTCGGCGACGGTGAGCGCGGTGAACTCGTCCGTGGCCCGGTACCGGGCGGAGCGCCGCAGCGCCAGCAGCTCCTCGTCGGCGACGTCCCCGACCGGGCTGCGCCCTGCGTTGAGGCTGTCCACCCGGTTGCGGTCGCAGTCGATGCCGACGACCTCATGGCCCGCCTGTGCTGCCGCCATGGCGAGCGGCAGCCCGACGTACCCCTGTCCGACGATGGCGACCGATGTCATCCCGCCAACCCCTCCTGTCGGTAGAACTCCCGCAACCGGTCCAGCACCCGGTCTTCGCTGAACCGGTCGACCACCCACTCGCGACACCCACGGCCGGCAGTGAGTCGGGCGGGCTCGTCGAGCACCAGCTCCCGAACGAGCTCCGTCAGCCTTCTCACGTCGCCGACCGGAGCCAGCAGCGCGCTGGCGGGCGGGATCACCTCGCGAACGCCGCGGATGTCATAGGCGACGACCGGTCGTCCGGTCGCGGCCGCTTCCATCGCGGCCCGTGGGATGCCCTCGCGATAGGAGGGCAGCACGACGACATCTGCCTGCGCCAGGGCGGGCCGGACGTCGGGCACCGCGCCGACGAAGTGCACGTACGACGAAGCCCGGCGGAGCTCCTCCGCCGAGAGGCGGTCCCGCTGGTCCTCCTCCTGCGGGCCCACGTGCACGAAGTCGGCGATGCCCTGCAGCTGCTCGGCGGTCGCCAGGAAGTCCCGGCAGCCCTTCTCGGCGACCAGCCTGCTGATCATGAGGACCACCGGGCGGCGGTGCGGGTCCGCAGCCGGAGCGGGCACCTGAGCAAACCTGGCCAGGTCGATCCCGTTCCCGAGATAGGTCAGCTTCCTGGCCGGGCAGATGCCGGCCTCTGGCAGGACCCTGAGATCCTCCTCGCTCTGCACCAGGACGTGGTCGGCCCACGAGCAGCACCAGCGCTCGAAGACCCAGCCGAGCAGGTTCGCCAGCCGGCCGTGACCCCGGAAGTACATCGCCCCGTGAACGGTGTAGACCGCGCGCGTGCCGGACAACCGGGCGGCCGGCAGCGCCAGCAACGATGCCTTCGGGGTGTGGGTCTGCACGAACCGGAAGCGGCGCGCCCGGAACAACCGCAACAGCCGGACGAAGGCCCGCAGATCGCTCCAAGCGAGCTCTCGTCGCATGGGCACGGTGCAGGCAGGCACACCCGCTGGCGGGTCCTCGACCCGGTCGCCCGACACGAGCGACCAGCGCACTTCGGTGACCTCGCGCAGCTGGGCGGCGATGAGCAGCCGTGCCGAGATGGCGGCGGTCACCACGCGGCACGCCTCGGTCTCGGTGCGCACCGCCTGCGCTGTCACAGCGCCCCCCTGCTGCTACAGGTCAGGGAGTGGTTTCCTCTCCGCAGATGAACTTGCTCCCGGTCTGGCGGTGCGCCTGCAGGTTGCCTCGGGTCAGCGTCCCGGAGCTGACGAAGTCGGCGCACCCCGGGTAGCTGATGCGGACCGAGACCGTGTCCGCGGTGCCGGGCTCCCCGTTGTCCACGAAGGTCGCCGTGAGCGTGGCCGGCGTGTTGCCAGGGCTGAGATGGCCCGGACCCTGCAGGTCGATCTGGTTGATCGGCGCCGTGGGGGGTTGCGGCTGGCCGTTCAGCGTGCAGGTGGTCGTCGTCACGTCGTCCAGGTGGAAGGTGCGGGTCTGGCCGTTGCAGTCCAGGAACGTCAGGCTCAGGTTCTGCCTGGGGTCGTCGGGGTCGCAGTGCAGCTCGAGACCGGTCGTGAAGGTGAACGAGGTGTGCGGGTTGCCCGTGTCCACCGCCGGACTGCCGCCTCCCGTGAACCGCCCGCACATACTCGGCAACGACCCTCCGGCCGCCGGCTGTGTGAGCGTTTGCAGCACCGGCGCCGTCCACATCAGCGTGCCACCGGCAATCACCGAGCCCCTGAGCACAGACCTTCGTGACAAGCCCTGCGCAGACTCGCTCTCCTCGCGTTCGGGAACCATCGCTGCCACCTCCCCCTTCTCGATTCGGCCAACTCCTGCGAACGTAACGCGGGGCGGACGAGCAGCAATCGCTCATCAGCGCCAGGTT
>JBHEMB010000093.1:0-8407 GCA_046262855.1 Mycobacteriales bacterium
GCCCGCAACCTCGGCCTCGAGCACATGGCTGCGCACGGAGTCCAGGGCCGCGGCGTGCTCATCGACCTCGAGCACCACGTGGGGACCGACTGGCAGCCGGTCGGTATGGCCAAGATCCGCGAGATCATGGCGGCGGACAACGTCGTGGTCGAGCCGGGGGACATGGTCATCTTCCACACCGGCTTCGCGACCCAGGTGCTCGCGTGGGGTAAGAACCCCGACCCCGACAAGATCCGCGCCATGCACGCCTACCTCGACGCGGAGGACGAGTCGCTGCTCGAGTGGATCGCCGAGTCGCAGCTCTCCGCGCTGATCTCGGACAACTACGCCGTCGAGGGCTGGGCGACACCGACGGAGGAGCCGCACACCCTGCTGCCGATCCACCACCTGTGCCTGTTCAAGCTCGGCGTCCCGCTCGGCGAGCTCTGGTACACCCACGAGCTGGCGAGCTGGCTGCGCGCGCACGGCCGCAGCCGGTTCCTGCTGACCGCCCCGCCCCTGCGGCTGCCCGGCACGATGGGCAGCCCCCTGACCCCGATCGCGACCGTCTGACCCCTCCCCCCATGAGATACCGCGCTGCCCCTTTCGGGCCCAAAACAGCAGCGCGGTATCCATTCATGGTCGGTGGAGGTGGCGGAGGAAGGTGCCGGACCAGGCCATCAGGTCGCTGGGCACGTCGTAGCCGGCCTCGTCGTTGATGGCGTCCCAGTGCTCGACGACGTCCTCGACGGTCGCCAGCCGGTCCTGCTGGAGGTAGCCCTTGGTCGAGGCGATGAACAGCCGTCCGAAGCGACCCGCGCCGGCGGTGTAGATCTCCCCGCTGACCGGGCACGTCTCGTGGGCGAGGTACGCGACCATCGGCGCGACTGCCTCCGACGGCATGGGTGGCATGGTCGACTCGTCGCCGCCCATCCGGGTCACCGCCGCCGGTGCGATGAGGTTGACCTTGATGTCGTGTCGCTCGCCGGACAGCTTCGCGCTGCGGGCCAACCCGATCAGGCCGGACTTCGCTGCGGCGTACCCCAGGTTGTTGTCGAGACCCAGCAGGCCGCTGGACGTCGTGAGCACGACCCGGCCGTAGCCCTGCTCCACGAAGTGCGGCCAGGCGGCCCGCATCGTGTTGAAGGACCCGTGCAGGTGTACGGCGAGATGGCGCTCGACGTTCTCGAGGTCGACCTCGGGCAGGCCGGCCCACCTGATGATGCCCGCGTTGTTGACGACGACGTCGATGCGGCCAAAGGCGTCGAGAGCTGAGCCGATGATCGCGTGCGCGCCGGCGTGCGTGGAGACGTCGTTCGCATCGGCACGCGCAGCCCCACCAGCAGCGACGATCTCGTCCACGACGGACTGCGCGGGCTGGGCGTCGGAGCCCTCGCCGTCGGTCGATCCGCCGAGGTCGTTGACGACGACCTTGGCTCCCCGATCCGCCAGCAGCAGGGCATGCGCCCGCCCGATGCCGCGGCCGGCCCCGGTCACGACAGCGACCCGTCCGTCGAACCTGAGCTCCTGCATCCCGACTCCCGTCGCCCGCCCCGCCCGCCCCGCCCGCCCCGCATGAATGGATACCGCGCTGCCCTTTTCGGGCAATACAGCAGCGCGGTATCCATTCACCGGGGGAGGGGTGGGGTGTTATCGTGGACGGTAATGTACCGACCGGTCTACGGATAGGGAAGACATGAAGGCGCTTCGTTGGCACGCGGCGCACGACGTGCGACTGACGGACGTCAGCGAGCCTGAGCTCTTGCCGGGTACGGCGATCGTGGAGGTCGCGTTCTGCGGCGTGTGCGGGACGGACCTGCACGAGTACACCCACGGGCCCGTGATGATCCGGCCAGGGGTGCACCCGCTGAGCGGTGCCCAGCCGCCGATCACCCTGGGGCACGAGTTCAGTGGCCGGGTCGTCGAGCTGGACGGCGAGCTTCCGGGGATCACCGTCGGGACGCGCGTCGTCGCAGACCCCTGCCTGAGGTGCGGGGTCTGTCGGTGGTGCCAGCGCGGTGAGTACCACATCTGCGTCATGGGCGGCTCGATCGGCCTGGCGGCAGACGGCGGCCTCGCGCGCTTCGTCCGGGTGCCACTGGTGGGGCTGCACGCGATCCCTGACGCGGTCTCCGACGAGCACGCCGCGTTGGCCGAGCCCCTGGCCGTCGGTCTGCACACGGCGACGCGCGCACAGGTCGGGCCCGGGGACAGCGTGCTGGTCCTGGGAGCCGGACCGATCGGACTGGCCGCCCTCATCGGCGCGCGCGCCTCCGGGGCAGCAGCCGTCTTCGTCAGCGAGCCGAACCCGGCCCGCGCCGAGGTCGCCCGTTCGGTCGGCGCGACCGAGGTCTTCGACCCCACTACCGACGACGTCCGCTCTGCCGTCTTCACGCGCACCGGCAGGATCGGCCCGGACGCCGTCATCGACGGCACGGGCAGGCCCGAGGCGATCGCCCTCGGCCTGCGCAGCGTGCGCCGCGGGGGACGGGTTGCCGTCGCCGGCATCTCACCGTCAGAGCTGAGCTTCGACCTGCGCCAGCTGGTCCTCTACGAGCGCACGCTGGTCGGCAGCCTCGGCTACAACTTCGACATCCCCAGGGTTCTCGACCTGATGGCGGCCGGCACGGTCGATGCCGCCCCGCTCGTGACGGGGGTGCGTCCGCTGTCGGCCGGTCCGGCCACCCTCGAGGAGCTGTCCACGCCGAACCAGCACATCAAGGTGCTGCTCACCCCGCAGGAGAGCTAGATGGACTTCGCGTTCGCGCCCGAGATCGTGGCCTTGAAGAAGGTGTGCCGCGACTTCGCGGACAAGGAGATCGCCCCCTACGCGGCCGGCTGGTCCGAGCGTGGCGAGTTCCCCGTGCCCGTCTTCCGGCAGCTCGGTGAGCTGGGCCTGATGGGCATGCTCATCTCCCAGGAGTGGGGCGGCATCGACGCCGGCATGGTGGCCTATGTCGCCGTCATGGAAGAGCTCGGCCGGGCAGACCAGTCGGTAGCCGCGGCGTGGAACGCCCACTCGACGATCGCCGCTCTGCCGCTGTCGCTGTTCGGCACCGACGAGCAGAAGGAGCGGTGGCTACGTCCGTTGGCCGAAGGCAAGAGCCTCGCCGCGTTCGGGCTCACCGAACCGAACGCCGGCTCGGACGCTGCCGGTATCGAAACCCGCGCCAAGCGGGTCGACGGTGGGTGGGTGCTGAACGGGAACAAGACGTTCATCAGCAACGCCGGTACGGCGATGTCGCTCGGGGTCACGGTGCTCGCCCAGACCGGCGTGGCCGAGGACGGCCGCAAGACCTTCGGTGCCTTCTTCGTGCCGACCGGAACCGCGGGCTACGTGCCGGGCGAGCGGCTGCGCAAGCTCGGGTGGCACGCGCTCGACACCCGCGAGCTCTCCTTCACGGACTGCTTCGTCAGCGACGACCACCTGATCGGCGACGCAGAGCGCGGGCTGCCGCAGTTCTTGAGCGCGCTCGACGCGGGGCGGATCAGCGTCGCGGCGCTGGCACTGTCGCTGGCAGAGGCCGCGCTGGAGGAGGCGGTCGCGTACTCGGGCACGCGGGTCCAGTTCGGGAAGCCCATCAACTCGTTCCAGGCGATCGGCCACAAGTTGGCCGACATGGCCACCGAGGTCGAGGCCGCGAGGTGGCTGGTGTACCGGGCGTCCTGGCTGGCCGATGAGGGGCTGCCCCATCGCAAGGAGGCGGCGATGGCCAAGCTGTACGCGTCGGAGGTGGCGAACCGGGTCGCAAGCGCGGGCGTGCAGGTGCACGGGGGCTACGGCTGGATGCTGGAGTCCAAGATCGCGCGGCTCTACGCCGATGCGAAGATCCTCGAGATCGGCGAGGGGACGAGCGAGATCCAGCGAAACGTGATCTCTCGCCTCCTGGTCCAGAGCCCGGGTCGCTGACGTGGATCAGGACGAGCTGCTCGAGCTGTACCGGCGAATGGTCCGGATCCGGCTCTTCGAGCAGAGCGCAGCCCGGCTCTACACCGCGAGCGAGATCCCTGGCTTCCTGCACCTGTCCGTCGGGCAGGAGGCGTCCGCGGTCGGCGGCTGCTGGCACCTGCGAGCCAGTGACGCCATCACGTCGACTCATCGCGGCCACGGCCACTGCCTCGCGAAGGGGCTGGACCTGACCTCGATGTTCGCCGAGCTGATGGGTAGGGACGGCGGCACGTGCCGAGGCAGAGGCGGGTCCATGCACATCGCTGACCCGGGGCTGGGCATCTTCGGCGCTAACGGCATCGTCGGCGCCGGCCTCCCGATCATCACGGGTGCGGCCACCGCTGCGCTGCTGTCCGGTGACGGCGGTGTCGCTGTGGGCTTCTTCGGCGACGGTGCCGTTGCGCAGGGGATGTTCCACGAGGCCGTGAACCTCGCCGCGGTGTGGGACCTGCCTGTGGTGTTCTTCTGCGAGAACAACCACTACTCCGAGTTCTCCCACGAGGCGGACCAGCACCGCGCGGGACTGGCGGCGCGGGCCGCGGGCTACGGCATCCGCTACGAGCCGGTCGACGGCAACGACGTGGTCGCGGTCGCCGAGCTCATGGCCAAGCTGGTCGACGGGCTGCGAGCGGGAGACGGTCCGGTGCTCGTCGAGGCCGACACCTACCGGTGGCACGGGCACTACGAGGGCGACCCGGTCCGGTACCGCTCGGAGGAGGAGCTCGAGGAGTGGAAGCTCCGCGACCCCCTCTCTGTCGCGCGCGCCCGGATGGCCGGCGCCGGGCTGTCTGCGGCCGTCGCCGACGAGGTCGACCGCGAGGTGGAGGCCGAGGTGCAGGCCGCGATCGAGGAAGCCCGGCGCTCCCCGTTCCCCGACCCGAAGCAGCTCTTCGACTTCGTCTACGTCGAGGAGGACGACGGGCCCGAGACCGATCCGGAGCAGGGGGAGCCGTTCCGCATGATGGACGCGGTGCGCGAGGCGGTCACCTACGAGCTCACCCACGATCCCAGCGTCTACGTCGCGGGCATCGACGTCGGGAAGGGCGGCAACGTCTTCGCCCTCTTCCGCGGGCTGTCGGACCAGTTCCCAGGAAGGGTCCGTGACACCCCGATCTCCGAGTCGGCCATCGTCGGGAACGCCGTCGGCGCGGCCATGGCCGGGATGCGCCCGGTCGTTGAGGTCATGTACATGGACTTCATCGGCGTGTGTCTCGACGGGCTGATGAACCAGGCAGCGAAGCTGCGCTTCATGACCGGTGGCAGGGCGTCGTTGCCGCTGGTGGTCCGGACCCAGTTCGGCGCCGGCCGGTCGTCAGGCAGTCAGCACTCCCAGAGCCTGGAGGCACTCCTCGCGCACATCCCCGGCCTGACCGTCGTGATGCCGTCCGACCCCGTCGAAGCCTACGGACTGCTGAGGTCTGCCATCCGGAGCCCGAACCCTGTCGTGTTCGTCGAGAACCGGCTGCAGTACGGGATGAAGTGTCCGCGGCCGAATGCCGACTACACCATCCCGCTGGGCCGTGCACGGATCGCGAGGCCTGGCCGGGACGTCACGGTCGTGTCGTACTCCCGGATGCTCCAGGAGGCGCTCGCCGCTGCCGAGGAGGTCGCGCAGGAGGGCATCGAGGCAGAGGTCATCGATCTGCGCACCGTCGCGCCGTTCGATCGCGCCGCCGTGCTGGAGTCCTTGCAGAGAACGCGTCGCCTCGTCGTCGCGCACGAGGGCGTGCAGGACTTCGGGATCGGCGCAGAAGTGGCCGCCCTGGCTGCCAATGAGGGCTTCTGGCACCTCGACGCCCCGGTTGTCCGGATCGCGCCCCCAGCCATGCCGGCCCCGTACTCACCCGTGCTGGAGCAGGCGTGGCTCCCTGACCGCGCGGTGATCGCCGATGCCCTGCGCCGGCTGATGCGGGTCGGCACGCGATGAGGGTGCAACGCGCGCCGCTGGCCGCAGACCAGCCGCACCGGCCGTCGTCCGGCATCCCGGTTCCGGCGGGCTCGACCGTCTCCGCTCAGGTCGACCTGGACCTCACGGATCTGCTCGCCCGCCTCGACGAGGCAGGCGCGACGGCCGAGGTCGTTCACCGACTCGTCACGGCGTGCCATCTGGAGGGGCTGATCGACGACGAGGCCTCTTTGAGGATCGTGAAGCTCAGTGCCGTCGACAAGATGGGTGGTCAACTGCCCGCCGCGGTCACGCAGTCGGCGTACAGCATCTGCTCGTGCCTGACCTCGCTGTCACCGGCTGTACCTGCTGTGACGGCGAGCACCCTGACGGTGCTCCTGAGCGGAACGCGCGTGCACGTCGTCGGAGAGGCAGGACCTGGCGGCCTGGGCGTGGTGACACTGGGACCGGTGACGCCGACCTTGGTCCCGTCGTACGGCGATGGGCTCAGCATCATGCAGCGGCGCGTCGCCCGGCTCGGGCTCACCGTGCGGAGCTCCGCGTCCGGAGCCGCCGTCGTGCGCGTGCTGGAGTCGGTGGCGCGCTCCGTCGAGGGCTCATCGGTGCCGTTAGGATCCTGAGGTGGCCAGACCGCCGGGACCGAGCGGCCGCTACGAGGATCGCCGAGAAGAGATCATCGACCGGGCGGCGCAGCTGTTCGCAGCCAAGGGCTACGCGGCGACCGGGGTCAACGAGCTCGGCGAAGCGGTCGGCCTGGGCAGAGGCGCGCTGTACCACTACATCCAGTCCAAGGAGCACCTGCTCGTCGCCATCCAGGACCGCGTCCTGGGGCCACTGCTGGCTGAGGCCAACAGGATCATCGCGATCGACGCGCAGCCGGTCGTCCGGCTCCGGCTGCTCTCCGAGGCGCTGCTGACCCTCATCGTCACGCGCACCGATCACATCAGGGTGTACGAGCACGACTATCCGCAGCTGACCGGGGCGAACCTCAAGCGGGTGCTGGACCAGCGCCACCAGTTCGAGGGACTCGTCCAGGGGCTTCTGGAAGAGGCGATCGCGGACGGCACGCTTCGGGACATGGATGCCCGGCTCGCGTCCTTGCAGTTCCTCAACCTCCACAACCACACCTACACATGGGCGCGCACCGCCAGCCGGCACTGGACCGTGCAGGAGCTGTCCCGTGAGTACTGCTCGACTCTGCTCCACGGCATGGCGCGCGACGGCAGCGCGCTCGAGGGGCTCGAGAAGGCAGTCGAGCACCAGAAGGGCCTCACAGCCGCCTCGGCCACGCCCCGTTCGTGAGCCTGACGACCCAGAGGCCGCTGCCGTCGCCGAACCAGATCTCGTGTCGCTGGAGATCCCACGCAGCCTGCGTCTTGGCCGAGTTGCCGCCCGACGGCGGGTGGTTGAAGTAGGCCACCTCACGCGGGTGGGCGGGGTCCTCGACGTTGAACAGGCGTTGGCCGGACAGCAGGAAGCTGCAGGTCACGATGCCTGGATCCACCTCCCGCGGCACAGAGCAGTAGTGCGCTGCGTACCCACCGAGCGTGTCGGCGGCGCCGGGATCGTTCTGCTGCGGACCGGTGCGCGCCCTGAGCTGGTTGACCTCCAGCCGGATGTTGGACACGACGTACGGGTCCTTGGGGCTGTCGACGTTGATGATGCGCGCAGCACCGACGTTGTTCGACGGGACGTAGGTCGGGGCGAACTGCGCTTGGGTTCCGGCGAACTCGTCGACCTCCAGCACGTAGTGGTGCCCCCGGATCGTCATCGGGACCGGCACCTGCGGGATCGAGGCGTTCGGCCAACCGACCCGACCGACCAGCTTGAAGGACGCGTTGGGCAGGCGCTTCTGAATGGAGCTGACGTCGTAGACGTCCAGGTAGGGCTTGTCGTCGAAGACGCCGGCGTTGGGAACGCCGCCGGGCTTCGGGGCGCCCTGGTCCGCGACGTACAGGTAGTTGCCGTCGTGGGAAACCCGCCCGCCGTGGAACAGCCGACCGTAGGCGACGGCCACGAGCATGGGTGACTTCGGGTCGGAGAGGTCGACGGCTGCCATTGTCGAGCCGCCGCTCGAGGTCACGTAGAACGTCTTCCCGTCCGGTGCGAACGCGCTCTCGTGGCCCATGACGCCCAAGGGCAACGACGACTGCAGCACCGGGTGACGGCAGTCCTCGGTCAGGTCGTACACGTCGACGAACCCTGGGCCGGTGACGGCGTTACCCATGTCAGCCACCAGGAGCCCGCGCTTCTCGTTGAGCAGCAGCGACTCGTGGGGCGAGACCATCGCCGGTGTCGACAGCGTGTCCGTGTGCACGGGGTGCGCCGGGTCCTTCATGTCCAGGACCTGTACGCCGAGGCCGTTCTGGGGGTCGCTCGTTCCCGCGTCGATGTAGGCACATGCGGCATGGCCCCCGCGGGCGTACCGGAGGACCTTGAACCCGGGGCTCGTGCCGAAGTGCCCGACGAGCGCGGCGTTGCAGTCGTACCCCCTCGCGGCCCCGCCGTTGGCGTAGTCGATGGCTGGGACGCGACCTTGAGCCGCGGTCTCCGGGTGTGATCCGGCTCCGCAC
>JBHEMB010000094.1:0-9964 GCA_046262855.1 Mycobacteriales bacterium
GTGTGCGTGCTCGAGCACGTCACCCGGCTGCGCCCCGATCTCGGACCCGACTGGCCGCAACCGGTCGGACAGGGCTGCTACCGGGTCACGGTGACCGGCGAGCCCAACTACACGCTGGATCTCCAACTGCTGGGCGAGGACGGCGACCACAACACGGCCGGCCTCAAGGCCACCGCGATGCGCCTGGTCAACGCGATCCCCGCCGTCGTGGCCGCCAAGCCCGGCCTCGTGACCGCGCTGGACCTCCCGATGATCACCGGCAAGGGCCTGGTCCGCCCCTGACCCCCTCCGATGAATGGATACTGCGCTGGCGTTTCCGCCCGGCCAAAAGGGCCATCGCAGTATCCACTCATGGCGGGGAGGAGGGGTGGCCGAGGCGGGCGCGGACGAGCTCGCAGAACCGGCCGACCGCCTCGACGACGTGGTCGGAGCGGATCGAGGCAAACACGTCGAAGGCGTGCTCGGTGCCGGGCAGCTCGAGGTAGAGGACAGGGTTCGGCGACACCGCGCGCAGCCGTTCGACGAACAGCCGGGCCTCTTCCACCGGCACGAGGGTGTCGTTGCGGCCGTGGACGACGAAGAAGGGCGGCGCTTCGGGGTTGACGTGCGACAGCGGTGAGGCGAGGCGGTAGACCTCTCGGTCGCGGGTCTTCATCACCATCCGGGCGAGGAGCCGCTTCTCGCGAACGGTGGCCGCCGTCGTACCCGTCTCGCCGTTGAGGTCGTAGACGCCGTAGTAGGGCACGCACGCCGTGACGGAGGTGTCGGCATCCTCGAAGCCGGGCTGCCACATCGGGTCGTTCGGGGTCAGCGCGCAGAGCGCCGTCAGGTGACCGCCCGCCGACCCGCCCGTGAGGACGTGGAACCCGGGGTCGGCACCGTACTCGTGGCCGTGCTCCCGGACCCAGGCGATCGCGCGCTTCACGTCGATGAGGTGGTCCGGCCAGGTGGCCTTCGGCGACAGCCGGTAGTTGGGGGCGAAGCAGACCCAGCCGCGGGCGGCGAGGTGGTTCATCAGCGGCCGCCCCTGTTGGCCCTTGTCGCCGATCACCCAGGCGCCGCCGTGCACCTGGACCAGAGTGGGCGCCCCCGTCGGGCCGTCCTTGCGCCGGTAGACGTCGAGCTTGTGCCGCGGCAGCTCGCCGTACGAGACGTCGACGGTCCGGTCGACATCAGGGTGCGAGAACGACATCCGCCGGAAGAAGCGCCGCACGACGCCCGCCTCGACTTGCGAGCGTTCCAGGGGCTCCGGCCAGTCGGCGAGCGCGGCGTCCGCCTGCGCCGCCGCGCGCTCGCTCTCGGCGACCATAGCCAGCAGCCCTGCGACGACCACCGCGGTCACCAGCAGGCCCACCCAGCTCACGCCCACCACCACAGTCAGGACGGCCGTCACCACGACGGTGAGGAGCAGCAGCTGCGGGGCGAGCTCGACGGTCAGCCAGGCCGCGAAGAAGGAGGGGACGACCAGCGGCGTCCACCTGAAGGGACGCAGGCCGTTCGCGACGGCGATCAGGCCGAGACAGGCCAGCACGAGCAGCACGGGTCCAGTCTGCCCGCAACTGCAGACGGATGCCCCGAGTGTCCCTACTGTTGCGATCGTGCACGAGATGAGCGGGGCCGACGCGAGCTTCCTTTACTTCGAGACGCCGGCAGCGCACATGCACGTCCTCGGCACCCTGGTCGTCGACACCACGGACTGCCCGTCCTGGTCGGCCGACGACATGATCGCGCTGCTCCAGCACCGGATCGACCTGCTGCGGCCGTTCCGCCAGAAGCTGGCACTGGCGATGCTCCGCTTGCACCATCCGGTCTGGGTGGACGTGCCGGACATCGATGTCCGTGAGCACGTCAGGCGCGTGAAGTGCCCGGCGCCCGGGACGATGGTCGAGCTCGCCCAGGAGGTCGCGGCGTTCGCCAGCGTCCAGCTGGACCGGTCCCGTCCGCTCTGGGAGTGCCTGGTGGTCGAGGACATGACCGAGCACCGGGCCGCCATCGTCTTCAAGATCCACCACTGCGCCGTCGACGGCGTGGCCGCCGCGCGCATCCTCACCGCCCTGTTCGACGTCAGCCCCGAGGGGCGGACCGAGGCGGAGCTGCTCGGCGCCAAGACGGAAGCCCGCGCGCTACAGCAGCGGGAGCCGTCGGTCATCGACGTCGCGGTGCACACGGTCACGGGCCTGGCCACCCGGCCGTGGCACACCGCCAGAGTCGGCATCTCCGCGGTCAAGGCGGTCACCGGCATCGTCGGGCGCCGCGTGGGCGATGCCGACACCGAAGGCGGCGCACTGCCGCTGACGGCACCGCGGGCACCGTTCAACGGGTCCATCACCCCCCGCCGGGCGGTGGCCTACATCGATGTCGCGCTGGACGACGTCAAGGCCATCAAGTCCGCCGTGGGCGGCACCTTCAACGATGCCGTCACCGCTATCACGGGCGGCGCGCTGCGCAACTACCTGCTCAAGCGCGACGAGCTGCCCGACTCGAGCCTCATCGCGGTCATCCCGGTCTCCACCCGGGGCGATGAGACCGACGTCGCGGCCAATCGGACCTCAGCCATGTTCACCAGCCTCGGCACCGACCTGGCTGATCCGATCGAGCGGCTCAAGGCCGTGCGCAGGTCGAACCAGGTGGCCAAGGGTGACCAGGCCGCCTGGGGACCCGACCTGGTGGCCCGGTTCAGTGAGATCGCACCGCCGAACACGACGGCGGCGCTCGCCCGGCTGTACTCGGTGCTGCGGTTCGCCAACCTGCATCCCGTGGTGCACAACCTCGTGCTGTCGAACGTCGCCGGCCCGCCTTTCCAGATCTACATGGCGGGCGCCAAGGTGGAGGGCATCTTCCCGCTCGGACCGGTGATGGAGGGTCCCGGCCTGAACATCACCGTCGTGAGCTACCGCGACAGGGTGGGCTTCGGCATCATCGCGTGCCGCGACCGGTTGCCCGATATCGACGACCTGGCTGCCGAGTTCCCCGCAACTGTCGAGGAGATGCTGCTCGCCGTCCGGTGAGGTGCTGCCACCCGGAACCGATCGGCGTCGTGGCAGTCTGCTGATCATGAGCGACCTGCCCCTCGCGGTGAAGCAGCTGGGCTCCGCGGCCCTCCGGGTCCGGGGACCGGTCGCGCTGACGCGCTTCCTCAGGTCAGATGTGCTGGCAGGCAAGGGAGTCCCGCACGGCGACGGCCAACCGGTGCTCGTGCTGCCACCAGCGATCGCGGGCGACTGGCTGATGCCGGTGATGCTCAGCTGGCTGCGTCGCATCGGCTACACCGCTTGCACGTCCCAGATCGCCCTGCACGTCGACTGCTCCGACCGCACGATGTCGCGGATGCTGCCTCGCCTGGAGCAGATCGCCGAGCAGCGGCAGGCCAAGGTCACTCTCTTCGGGCACAGCCGTGGCGGCCTGCTCTCGCGGGCCATGATGACCGCGCGTCCTGACCTGGTGGAACGCGTCATCACGCTGGCCAGCCCGATCCACGAGCCGTTCGCCGTCACCAACCTCACGCTCGCGAAGGCGGCGGACGTCGCCCGCGCGCGGCTGCAGAAGGACCCGGACCGGCTCACGATGGGCTGCCTGACGCAGGCGTGCGCGTGCACCTACGGTCGCTTCTTCCGCACCGAGCTCACCCCGGAGCTGCCTCCGCTCATCGCGCTGTTCACGAGGAGCGACGAGGTGGTGCGCTGGCAGGCCTGCCTCGAGGAGGGCGCCCGCAATATCGAGGTGCGCGGCAGCCACCTCGGCGTGCTTGCCTCGCGCAACGTCTACACGACCCTGTCCCACGCGCTCGCCGGCGAGTACGACGAAGCAGGCATCACCTGGGACGGCGAGGCGCCCACTCTGGCGGAACTGGCGACGGCGCTCTAAGGTCCTCCGCAAAAGGAGAACACGTTGCAGTTCACGATGTCGGTCGCGATGACCGACCCCACGCAGTACGCCGCCCTCGCGCAGGCCGCCGAGGAGAACGGCTACCACCAGATCGCCGTCGCCGACTCCCTGTTCTGGTCGGAGCAGGTGAGCGACGCCTACCCCTACACGGCCGACGGCAGCCGGCTCTGGCAGGAGGACACCCCGTTCGTCGAGCCCTTCATGGCCGTCGCGCACATGGCCGCGGTCACGAAGCGGATCCGCTTCCTCACCCACGTCATCAAGGTCGCGACCCGCAACCCGCTGCTGCTGGCCAAGCAGGTCGGCTCGGCCGCGGTGCTGTCGCACAACCGCTTCACCTTCGGCGCCGGTATCGGCTGGCTCAAGGAGGAGTTCGAGTGGTCGGGGCAGACCTACGAGGGTCGCGGCAAGCGCACTGACGAGTCGCTCGACGCGATCCTCGAGATCCTGCAGGGCGGCTGGGTCGAGCGTGACGGCGAGTTCGTGAGGTTCGGAAAGATCAAGATGCCGCCGGCGCCCTCGCAGCCCGTCCCGGTCTGGGTCGGTGGGCACACCCCGGTCGCCCTGCGTCGCACCGTCCGCTTCGCGCAGGGCTGGACGAGCGCGATGATCACGCACGACGACTTCAAGGCAGTGCACGACGAGCTGACCGACATGCTGCTCACCGCCGGCAAGCCGATCGAGGGCTTCCAGTTCCAGGTAGCCCCCTCCGACCGGTACGGGCTCGAGGGCTACAAGGACCTCGAGCGGGTCGGCTGCACCGACATCGTCACCGTCCCCTGGCTCTTCTACGGCGTGCCGTGGGACGGCCCCCTCGACGCCAAGATCGACGGCATCCAGCGCTTCGCGAAGGACGTGATCCAGAAGTGGTGAGTGAGCAGGTCACGCAGATGTTCAAGGGCTACTCGGAGCATCCCGCGCGCACCATGGCGATGCGCTCGATGGACTGCGTCATGCGCAAGGACCGCGAGTCCTGGCTGGCCCTGTGGGCGGAGGACGGCTGGGTCGAGGACCCCATCGGGAAGTCCTTCATCGACCCCACCGGGCTCGGGCACCACGGCGCTGAGGGACGCGCCGCGTTCTGGGACAGCAACATGGCGCCCAACAGCATCGTGTTCGACCTGAAGGACTCCTTCGCCTGCGGCAACGAGTGCGCCAACGTCGCCGACATCACGATCACTATCCCCGGCGGGGGCACGACCGTGTGCGAGGGCGTCTTCGCCTATCGGATCGACGACGAGGGCAAGCTGTTGTCGCTGCGCGCCTTCTGGGAGCTCGACCGGATGCTCGCCACCATGAAGGCGCCGGGCTGACCGCTCGGCCCGACGCCCCAACTGCCAAGTGGGACCAAGCGGGCGCGCGAGCTCTCGCCGCACCCACGCTGGCCCCACCGGTCCCACTTGGCATCCAGGACGTCAACCGCTCGCCACCCGGCGCCAGCTCTGGTAGAACGTGTTCTAGATCTGCGAGCTGAGGAGGAGCATGTCTGCCGACGAGGCGGTCACGACCGGTCAGGCGTGGAAGGACTTCTGTCGCGCCCTCCAGGGCGCCTGTGAGGTCGTACTCAAGGGCCCGGACACCGTGCTGGACCGCGCCGAGGGCTACCGGTATCTGACCCGGCTGCTGCGCAACAGCCTCTACGCGACGCTCGAGAACTCCGACCCCGACCGGCCGCGCTGGCAGAGCCTGGACCTGGTGAAGATCGGCGCAGACAACCCCGACAACGTCTACCACTCGGCGCCCGTCAAGGGCACCAACACCTACCGCATCACCGGCACGCGGAACTCCATCGCCTACGTCTCCTTCGGCAGCAAGGCCAACCGCTACGCCAAGGACGGCACCATGGCCTCCACCGGCGAGCTGCGCAACGACGACCTGTACGTCGGAAGCGACGGCACCGTCGAGATCCTCGTGTCGGCCGAGCGTCCCGCTGAGGCGAAGAACTGGCTGCCGCTCGCGGTCGACAGCACCATGATCGTGCTGCGCGAGTCCTACCTGGACCGGACCACCGAGGTGCCCGGCGTGTGGAACATCGAGCGGCTCGAGCCGACACCCGAGACCGGACCGCTCACGGCGGAGCACCTGGTCCGCAGCCTGCAGCGCACGGCGCTCGGCGTACACGGGACGGCCGCCACCTTCGTTGCGTGGACCGAGCTGTTCATGACCCGGCCCAACGAGCTGCCCGACTGGGGCCAGGAGATGTTCCAGCGCGCCGGCGGTGACCCGGAGATCTTCTACCTGCACGGGTACTTCGACCTGCAGCCCGACGAGGCCTGGGTCATCGAGACCCGGGTGCCCGAGGCGCCGTACTGGAACTTCCAGCTGGACAACTGGTGGATGGAGTCCATGGACTGGAGCAAGCGGATCACCGTCAACAAGCACACCGCAAAGCTCAACGACGACGGGACGCTGACCCTGGTCGTTGCCGCAGCGCCTCCTGTCGGGGCGCTGGCTGCCGCCAACTGGATCGACACCACCGGCCACCGGACCGGCACCGCCCTGCTGCGCTGGGTGGGCACCGATGACCATCCGCTCCCGACGACGAAGGTCGTGCAGCTGTGAGGCTGAGCATCGACACCCTGCGCGCCAACGCCGTCCAGAAGGCAGGCACCGACGTGTTCGGCGACGAGTGGTTCCTGGAGCCGTTGGGGGTGCTGGTCAAGGCGCTAAACGAGGAGGCGCAGCTCTCCGAGATCGGTCACCAGATGACCGAGCGCCGGCTCACGGCGCTGCTGGTCGACCGGTTGCGGCTCCGCAAGCTGCAGGCCGAGCATCCCGAGATCCTCGATGTAGGAGTCGAAGTCGCCGCCGAGATCCTCGGCCTGCCGCGGACCGGCAGCACCCTGCTGCACCGGCTGATGTCAGCGAGCCCACAGCTCACCAGCACGCTCTCCTGGGAGTGCAGCTACCCGCTGCCCTTCCCCGGGGAGTCGCCGGCAGCGGAGGTCCGCAAGGGCAAGGCCAAGAAGATGATGGACCTGTTCCTCGAGCACTCCCCGGAGTTCGGCGACATCCACACCGTCGTCTGGGACGGGCCCGAGGAGGACATCCTGCTCCTCGACCGCAGCTTCACGACGATGTCCTACGACTCGTTCTACTGGACACCGTCGTACGGGGTCTGGTTGCGCGGCTACGACCAGTCCAAGGCGTACGCCGAGCTGCGTGAGTGGCTGCAGGTGCTGCAGTGGCAGGACCCGGAGCGCGCCGGAAAGAAGTGGGTGCTCAAGTCGCCGCACCACCTGACGGCGGTCGACACGACCCTCGACGAGTTCCCCGAGTGCAAGATCGTCATGACGCACCGCTCGCCGACCTCAGCGGTCCCGTCATACGCGTCGATGGTGCAGTCGATGACGTCGCAGTACTCCGACGCCGCCGACCCGGTGAAGATCGGTCACTACTGGAGCGAGCGGTTCCAGGAGTCGCTGCGGCAGTTCGACGAGGTGCGCAAGCGTAGGCCGGCCCGGTTCATCGACGTGCCGTTCAAGAGCACCGTGGCCGAGCCGCTCGAGACCGTGAAGTCCGTCATGGCGCAGCTCGGCCTGTCCGTAGGCCCAGCGGACGAGCAGGCCTTCAACGACTACCTGGAGATCAACCGCCAGGAGAAGCACGGCTCGCACAGCTACACCGCCGAAGACTTCGGGCTCTCCGTCGAGCAGCTCGCGCGCGATTTCGACTTCTACGAAAGGGCTTACCTGTGATCTTGAAGGACGAGGTCGTCGTCATCACCGGCGTCGGCGCGGGCATGGGCGCGAAGCTCGCGCAGCGCTGCATCGACGAGGGCGCGCAGGTCGTCATGGCCGCGCGCTCGGGCAACGTGACGGAGCAGATCGAGAAGGAGAACGACGGCAGGGCCGTCGCGGTGGCCTGCGACGTGCGTAAGGAGGAGGACTGCGCCCGGGTCATCGACACCGCCGTCGAGCGGTTCGGCAAGGTGACCGGCTTGGTGAACTCTGCGTACGCCCACCCGGGCTTCCATGACCTGCTCGAGACCCCCGAGAAGGGAATGCGGCGAGCCTTCGACGTCATCGTGCACGGCGCGCTGCAGATGACCAGACTCGCGAAGCCGCACATGATCGCTGCAGGCCATGGCTCCATCGTGAACGTCGGCACGATGACCACCCGCAAGCCCATGAAGGGGGAGGGCGGGTACGCCGTCGCGAAGGCCGCCATGACCTGCGCGACGCAGTTCCTCGCACTCGAGCTGGGCGAGCACAACATCCGCGTCAACCAGGCCATCATGGGTTGGCTCGACGGGCCGGGCGTGCGGTTCTACCTGCAGATGGAGTCGGAGAACCGCGGCGTCAGCGAGCAGGTCGTCTACGACGACATCGCCGGGCGCAACCCGCTCGGTCGCATCCCGACCGACGAGAACTGCGCCGGCGCCATCCTCATGCTCCTGAGCAACTACGCGTCTGAGGTCACCGGCGCGATCCTCGACGTCAACGGCGGCGAGTACATGCCCGCATGACCCGCGCTGAGATCAACGAGACGACCTGCTCCAGCGACACGGTCCTCATCGACGCGCCCGCCGAGCTGGTGTGGAAGGTCGTGGCCGACTTCGCGGCGTATGGCGAGTGGAACCCCTTCTGCGTCGCGGTCGACGGGAAGCTCGAGCTGGGCGCGCCCGTCGTCCTGCACACTCCCGATCCGGGCAAGCCGGGTGAGCTGATGCAGACCCGGGAGCAGATCAGTGTCCTGTCCCCGCCCTCGCACCTGCAGTACAACACCGGAGACAGCATCCCCGGCGTCTATGCCGTCCGCGACCAGATCATCGAGGACCTCGGCAACGACCGCTGCTCCTACCGCACGGTCGACGTGTTCACCGGCGAGTACGCGCAGCTCGCATACGACCTGCAAGGGCAGTGGGTCACCGACGGCTTCAACACGCTCGCCTATGCCTTGAAGGAACGGGCTGAGAAGCTCTGGGCTGGGCAGCCGCTCGGGGACAAGCCCTGAGGTACCTCGTCACCGGCGCCGCCAGTGGCATGGGTCGCGCGACGAGCGAGCTGCTTCGATCACAGGGCCATGAGGTCGTGGCTGTCGACCTCCGGGAAGGAGACATCACCGCAGACCTCGGTACGCCGGAAGGGCGCGCCTCGGTGGTCGAGGCAGCCCCCTCGGCCCTGGACGGTGCCGTCCTGTGCGCGGGCCTCGTGGGTCTCACCGGCCGCCCGGGGTCGGCACTCGCGAGCGTCAACTACTTCGGCTCGGTCGACGTCCTGACCGGGCTCAAGCCGAAGCTGCGCAACCCCTCCTCGGTCGTGCTGATGAGCAGCAACAGCGTGACGATCTACCCGACGTGGGACGCCGAGCTGATGGAGGCCTGCCTCGCCGGCGACGAGCCGCGGGCGCGCGAGCTCGCGGACGAGCACGACTCGACGGCGGCCTATCCCGCGACCAAGGCGGCCATCGCCCGCTGGGTACGGCGGAACGCCCCGGCCTGGGCAGCGGACGGCATCCGCCTGAACGCCGTGGCACCGGGCCTGGTCGAGACGCCCATGACCGCGTCCGTGGCGTCCGACGCGAACATCGGGCCGCTGATCAGCGCCTTGCCCGTGCCCCTCGGCCGGGCCGGCAAGGCCGAGGAGCTCGCCGCCCTCCTCGCCTTCCTGCTCAGCGACTCCGGAGGCTTCTTCTGCGGCTCCGTGCTGCTCTGCGACGGCGGCACGGAGGCGCTCCTCCGTCCCGATGACTGGCCGGCCCGGTGGCACTAGACCTGCCTCGGTCCAGCGGAGCCGAGTCCGGGACGTGTGGCTGCGCTCGGTAACGGGAACGAGCTCGACGACCACGCGTTCCCGCTGCGTGCCGATGCACTGTGCGCTCCACTCGGTCGCGACGCCGGTTGCCGGGGGCTAGCAAGTCCTTGCCCTTAGGAGCCGTCATTGCGGGAAGCCTCGTCAGCAACCGCAACCAGGAGGGACGACCCCCATGTCCGATCCGCTCACCCCGGCCGAGCTGGACGCCGAGTCCGGCACTCCCCTGCCCGCCAAGGAGGTGATGTCGCTGCTCGACCTCAACGCCAACATCGACCTCGGGCTTGACCTCGCAGCTCCGGTCGACCTCGCTGTCGCCGCCAACC
>JBHEMB010000095.1:0-4013 GCA_046262855.1 Mycobacteriales bacterium
CATCCGCTCCGTGGTGGACAGCTACGACGGCCAGCGCACGACGGTCGGCGAGGTGTACATCCTGTCGACTCGACGCGTCGCCGAGTACTACGGCGACGGCGACGAGCTGCACATGTCGTTCAACTTCCCGCCGCTGCACGCGCCATGGGATGCAGCCGCGTGGCGCGTGCGCATCGAGCGCGTGGTCGAGTCCTTCGACCCCCGTGAAGCGTGGCCCACGTGGGTGCTGTCCAACCACGACGTGCGCCGCCATCGCACGCGCTACGGGTCCGAGGCGCGCGCGCGGGCCGCGGCGGTGCTGCTGCTCGGACTGCGGGGGACGCCGTTCCTCTACGCCGGCGAGGAGCTGGGGCTGGAGGACGCCGCCATCCCTCCGGGCCGAGCGCTGGATCCGGGCGGGCGCGACGGCTGCCGCGCGCCCCTGCCGTGGGACGAAGCACCCGATCACGGCTGGGCCACCGAGGATCCGTGGCTGCCGTGGCCGCCCGAGCCCGAGGACCGCAACGTCGCGGTTGCGCGAGGCGACGAGCACTCGATCCTCCACCTCTATCGGCGCCTGCTCGCTGCCCGGCGAGACTCGCCGGCGCTCTCAGCCGGCGCCTTCGCGTGGATCGACAGCCCGGAAGGCGTGCTGGCGTGGCGCCGGCAGGCGGACGGCGACGAGCGCGTCGTCGTGGTGAGTTTCGTCGACGACGACACCCGGGTCACCATCGAGGGCTCTTGGACCATCGAGGTGAGCACCGAGCGGGCCCGCGAGGGGACAACCTTCGACGGACGCCTCGCTCCGGATGAGGCCTTGGTGCTGCACCGGTAGACCTTGTTCGCCCGCAGCGGTGGCGTACCGTGGGGCGGGTGAGGCGCTTGGCGTCGATGTCTACGCCTCAGCGGGCAGGTCTCGCGGGGGCGGTGGCACTGATCCTGGTCATCGCGGCCGTGGTCGTCCTGCGCGGCGGCGGGGACGGGGGCGGCGACGAGCAGTCCGTCTCGGCCGCCACGCTGCAGATCTCCAAGCAGGTCGTCACCCATCGCTCCGTGGGTGCACCCGACTTCGCGCCGGCCACGACCACGACCGCGCTTGCCGATGGCGACACCTTGCGCACCGATAGCAAGGGCGCGGCTCGCATCACCTACACCGATGGGTCGCTCACGCGCCTCGGACCCGACACGGAGTACACGCTCGAGAAGCTGGGGAGCGACGAGGCCGCGGCGCAACGGGTCGGCAAGCTCGAGGTCGGCCGCACCTGGCACCGCGTGACCAAGGTGACGGGCTCAGGGAGCTACGAGGTCAAGACGTCGAACGCCGTCGCCGCCGTGCGCGGCACCGTCTTCGCCGTCATCTGCCTCACCCGAGGGCGGTGCCGCTACATGGTCTTCGAGGGATCGGTGCTGGTGCGCACCGATATAGGTGAAGAGGTGCTGCTCACCGCCGGTCAGCAAGTCGAGTCCGACGAGCAAGGGCATCTCGGTCCGGTGCAGCCCATCAACCTCGACGATCCGTTCCTGGTCGAGAACGCGTCAGCCGATGGCGTGGGCGCGGGCGGCACGACCACAACAGTCACAACCCCGACCACGCGGCCCGCGGTCGGCGGCAAGGACCCGTTCCGAAGCCTGGTGCCGACCGCGGGGCCAGCACCCGGGCCGGTCACGGCGACGAGCGCCCCGGGCGCCGCCACGACGACTTCGCGAGGCGTCACCACCACGACCCGGCGAGCCACAACCAGCACCCGGCCGGCGACGTCCACGACGCGTCCGGGCGCGACGACGACCGTGAGGCCAGGGGCGACGACGACCACGACCCGGGCCCGCGGCAACACGACGACAACGCAAGGGCAGACGATCGTGAGCCGGCAGGGCACGACGTCGACCACCGCAGCCGCGGCCACGACGTCGACCTCGGCCACCACGACCACGACGCAGTTCATCGGCGGCGGTGGCGGGGGGACGACGTCGACCGCGACCTCGGGCAGCACCACCACAGGCAGCACGACGACCACCAGCAACCGCGGTTCGATCCAAGGAACGGTCATCACGCCCGAGGCGCCCGTCTGCATCGTGGCGTGGGTCTCCGGCGACGGGTTCGGCCAACAAGGATCTGTCCAGCTGGCGGCCAGCGGCCCCTACAGCATCAACAACTTGGCGCCCGGCACCGGCTACCACGTGCAGTTCAGCGGCTGCGGCGTGAGCGACGCCCTCAGTGAGATGTGGAACGACGTGCGCTCTGAGGGACCGAACAACGGGCCCGCGGGCGCGGCCATCACCGTCGTCGCCGGTCAGGCCACCACGGGCATCGATGCGACCCTTGCGTGGGGCGCATGCATTCTGGGCACGGTCACCGACGATGCCCAGCAGCCGCTGGCGACCACAGGCCACGTCGAGGACCTCAACGGCCGCGTGGTGCGGAGCTTCACCACTGATCCGCAGACCGGCGCGTACCAGGCGGCGGCCTTGGACCCCGGTCAGTACAAGGTGTACTTCGCCACGCCCGGCCCCAACTACGTCCCGGGCTACTACGACACCCAGCTCCTGGAGGCCGACGCCACGGTGGTGACGGTGGCCTCGGGCACGGTCACCACCGTCAACCAGTCGCTTCACACCTCCGCCCACCTGACGGGCACGGTGCGGAACGCCTCGGGCTCGCCGCTCTCCAACGTGATCGTGTCGGCCCGCACGGGCGGGTACCTGTCCCAGGCGGTCACGGACGCCACGGGCGGTTACCAGGTCGACTACCTGCCCTCCGGCTCCTATGTCGTCGACTTCCTCAGCTGCTCGTCCGTCTCCAACTGCTACGTCCACGAGTTCTACAACGACCACCTGGTCGTCGATGCCGCCGACTTCCTCACTGTTCCCTACGGCGCGACAGTCACGGGGATCGACGCGGTGCTGACGGCCGGTGCGGGGACGGTCAGTGGTCAGGTCTTGGATGCCACCTGCACCTGCCCACTCGTCGGCGCGACGGCCACGCTCGACAACGGCACCGGCTACACCTTCACCTCGCAGACCGGCGGCACGGGATCCTGGGTCATGCAGGGCGTGATGCCGGGCTCGTACAAGCTCTTCATCTCCGCACCCGGGCACCTGAGCGAGTACTACAGCGACAAGCTCGACTTCGCCTCGGCCGACACCGTGACCGTATCCGCCAACACGTACATCTCGGGCTTTGACGCCACCCTCGATCCCTTCATCCTCGCCCTCGCCTCGTTCGGAGCCCGACCCCCGGACCGCGACCTGCCCGCCTGGGTCTTCGCCCTGCGGCGACCGGAGGGTGCCATGCTCACCGGCGCCGATCTCGCCGTGGTGAAGCCAGGCCGCTTCCGCTGGTAGCTAACGGCGCGCCTCGGGCTGCCGGGGGACGCTGCCGATGGCGCCCGCCGCTCGCAGCTCGCCGAGGCGATCGAGGTCGTAGCCGCACCATTCGCTGAGAACCTCCTCGGTCTGGGCGGCGAAGAGAGGAGCGGCGCGCGTGCTGGCCAGCGGCTCGCCGTCGATGCGCACGGGGACCTGGAGGTAGGGGCGGCGGCCGGTCACGGGATGGTCCAGCTCCTCGAGCAGCCCGCGCTCCGACAGCACGCCCTCGGCGTAGAGATCTGCGAGCGACTGGGGCGCCGCCGTCGCGTCGGGTGCACCGGGTTCGGTGTTGCCGATGCGATCGGGCTCGCGACCTTCGATGGCAGCGAGGACGATGGCCTCGCCCAGCTGCAGCCACGTGGTCTCCTGCTGCGAGAGATCGATATAGGCGCCCCGTCCTGTTCGCTTGCGCTCGTGCAGGGCGGCGAAGAGCGCGACCGTGCCGTGGATGCCGGCCACCAGGTCGGGGTAGTACGTGCGGCTGACGCGGGCCCCGTCGTCGGGGGCGCCGAAGCGGGCCGACAGACCGCCCATCGCCTCCATCAGGCTGCCGTAGCCGGGGAGGTCGCGATAGGGACCGGTGGCGCCGAGCGCGGGCTTGTTGAGGACGACGAGGCCGCGGTTGACGGCGGCATCGACGTCGGCGTCGAGGCCGCGGTCCGACAGCA
>JBHEMB010000096.1:0-4182 GCA_046262855.1 Mycobacteriales bacterium
CCGTAGACCAGCGAGGCGGTGCGATCGGCGAGGCCGTCTCGTAGCCCGCCCTCCCACAGCGACCGCGGCACATAGGCACGCGAGGCCGCCGAGCACTTCTGCCCCTGGTACTCGAAGGCGCCGCGCACCAGCGCGACCTCGAGCGCGGCGACATCGGCGGACGCGTGCGCGAGCACGAAGTCCTTCCCACCGGTCTCGCCGACGAGCCGCGGGTACGAGCGGTAGCGCGCGATGTTGTGTCCCACCTGCTGCCACAGGTGCTGGAAGGTCGCCGTTGATCCGGTGAAGTGAATGCCCGCCAGCGAGGGGTGCTCGAGCGCGACGCCTGAGGCCGCACCGAAACCGGTCACCATGTTGATCACGCCGGGCGGCAGGCCGGCGGCCTCCAGCAGCCGCATCGTGAAGTGCGCGGCGAGCTGCTGCGTGGGCGACGGCTTCCAGATGACGGTGTTGCCCATCAGCGCGGGCGCCAGCGGCAGGTTGCCCGCGATGGCGGTGAAGTTGAACGGCGTGATCGCCAGCACGAAGCCCTCGAGCGGGCGGTGGTCCATCCGGTTCCACACGCCCGGCGACGACACCGGCTGCTCGGCCAGCACCTGCCGGCCGAAGGCGACGTTGAAGCGCAGGAAGTCGATCAGCTCGCAGGCGCTGTCGATCTCGGCCTGGAACGCGGTCTTGCTCTGTCCCAGCATGGTGGCCGCGTTCAAGGTGTCGCGCCACGGTCCGGCGAGCAGGTCGGCGGCATGGAGCAGCACCGCCGCGCGATCGTCGTACGACGTCTCCCGCCAGGCGGGCGCCGCGCGCAGCGCGGCCTCCACCGCGGCCTGCCACTCTCCCGCGGTCGACTCAGCCGTGACGCCGAGGGCCGCCCGGTGCCGGTGCGGCTGGACGACCTCGATGCGGTCGCCTGCGGCGAGGGCGGAGACCCCGTCGATGGTGGTGGGCAAGTCGATCCGCTCCGCCGCCAGCTCCTTCAGGCGGGCCTCGAGCGAGACCCGCTCGGCGGACCCAGGCGCGTAGGAGCGGACCGGCTCGTTCGCCGGTGACGGCACGGAGGTGATGGCGTCGAGCATGCCCCCATCGTGCCACCGATCAGCCCTAGTCTCGGTGCCGTGGAGCAGGTCGTCGCCTTCAGCCGGTACGTCGGGCTGGTCGTGGCCGTCTTCGCCGCGCTGCTGGTGGCGCCGCGGGCCACGACAGCCGCGTGGGCCTTCGCCCGACGCGGCTTCCGGCGCCAGGAGGACGTGCAGTACACGCCCGTGCACGTCCGCGAGGGCGTGCGCACCCCGGGGCGCCGACACCTGCGGCACTTCCACGGCGCCGACCCGCTGGAGCAGGCGGAGGTGCTCGACACGCACGGCGCGCGCGACCGCGCGCAGCGTCGCCGGCTCGACCTCGCTCCGCTGCTCGACGTCGTGGACAGCCGATCCGTCCTGGTGCTGCTGACGGGGCTGCTGCTGGTGTTCGCCGGAGACCTGGTCCGGCTGCTCCCGGGCGGTGCCGTGCTCGGCGGGGACCTGGCCCTCGTGGTGATCACGTTCCTGGTCATGCGGCGCACGATCTACAGCTACGTCCCCGTGCAGCGGCGCGAGATCAGGCGGCACCTGGAGCGGGCGCACGCGCCGTTCGACCAGGTGATGCGGTTGGTGCTCATGTCGGCGTCGGTGGCGTTGCTGCTCACGTGGCCGAGCCAGGTGGGCTGGCAGCTCGCCTCGCACAGCCTCGGCGGGCAGCTGCACGACCAGCGACTGCTCGTCGCCTGGGCCTGCGAGCTGCCCTGGCTGCTGGGTCTGACCTGGATCGTGGTGCGCCAGCGGGTGACCGCTTCCCCGGCCGCCTCGAGATCCTGACCCGTCATCCCAGCTCGAGCAGCGGGCCGATCTCCTGGGTGGCGTACCACTGCAGCTCGTGGCCGTCGGCCTGCTCCACGAGGAACGCCGCGTCGTCGGACCCGAGGTCGGCTTCGATGACCGCGTCCGCAGCCACGGTCACGTCGGGTACGGCGGAGGGGTCGTCGACATGGACGGCCTGCACCCGCCGGAGGGCAACCGGGTCGGCCACCTTGACCGCCGCCCGGTCGACGTGCGGGACGGTGCTCACGACGTCGTCCGGCACCTCGGCGACGATGACCACCCGGCGCCGCTCCGCATCAGGGTCGGCGTCGAGCAGGCGCACCGATGCCCGCGCGGCGAGGCTCATCGCGGCGTACTCGAGCTCCTCGAGGTCACCTTCCGCGTACCACTCGCGCAGCGCCGGAGTCACCGCGTAGGCGGGCAGCGGCGGATCGCCGACGACGCCCTTGTCCAGCAGCCGCCGGAGCTCGTTCAGGGTCGAGGGGAGGTAGACGCGCATCAGGCGACCAGCGCCTGGGCGGAGGTCGCGAGGGACATCTCCAGGACCTCCGTACGTCGCCGCGGGTCCATCATGTTGGCGCCGATCACCTCGAGGTCCGCCGCAGTCGGCCCGAGGAAGGTGACCTTGGTGCCGGTCGCCGACACCTTCTTGATCTCGTTGAGGACCCGACGGGTCACGATCCGGCGGAACCGGCGCTCGATCCGCGCCGCCACCTGGGTGGGCGCGTCGAAGGTCGTCGAGGTCATCGGCGAGAGCACATAGACCTCGTCGAGGTTGAGGCGCGTCACCAGGTCGACCGACGTCGGCGAGCAGACGCCGCCGTCGACGTAGCGGCGCTTGCCGATCGTCACCGGGTGGTACCAGCCGGGGATGGCGCAGGAGGCCATGACCGCGTCCCGCAGCTCCGCGAGCGGCTGGCCGATCTGACCGAACGGGACCCGTCGTCCGGAGTCGTAGTCCATCGCCACGATCCAGGTCCGGCGGTGGGGGGCCCAGCCACCGTCCGGGAGCACAGCGTCGACGAGCTTGCCGATGTGCGCGATGTCGCCGCGGCCCTGCGGCATCGCCGCGGACAGCGCTCCCAGCGGGGTCACGCGCCAGGGGCGCAGGGCGGCGCCACCGAGCAACCGGGCACTGCCGATCCCCGGCCTCGGCAGCGGTGGCAGCGCCCCGCCTGGCTCGTCGTACACGATCCGCGCGTCGGGCTTGCCGTGCTGGGTGTCGAGCAGGTCCTCGACCGTGAAGCCGCACGCCAGTGCCGAGGCGATCACCGCACCGGCACTGGTGCCGACGAGGACGTCGGCCGTCTGCGGCTCCCAGTCGAGGTGCTCGCGGATGGCGGCCAACGCCCCGATCGTCCAGGCCGCGCCGAGCACTCCCCCGGCCCCGAGCACCAGCCCCCGGGTGGTCACGCCGCCGCCACGAGCTCGGAGAGGGACTCCTCGATGCACGCCGAGATCACGTCGACGTCGGGCAGGGCGTCGCGATCGGCGTTCAGGCCGTAGAAGACGCCGCCGTCGTAGGAGGTGAGGCCGATGCTGAGCGCCTGGTTCTTCGCCAGCGGGACCACCGGATACATGGACAGCAGCTGCGCCCCTGCGGCGTACAACGGGTACTGCGGGCCGGGGACGTTCGTGACGACGAGGTTGAACAGGCGTCGGGTCATGACGGACGCCGTGCGGGCGCCGAGGGCGTGGATCGTCGGTGGCGCGAAGCCGGTCAGCGCGACCAGCGCCTCGGCGCCGACGGCTGCACCGCTCTCCTTGTGGCCGCGCATCGCGAACGACACCTGGTGCAGCCGCATCAGCGCTGATCCCTCACCGACAGGCAGGTCCACGAAGTACGACGACACCCGGTTGCCGAGCTCGCCCTTCTCCGCGTCCGTCCGGATGCTGACGGGCACCATCGCGCGCACGACCGTCGTGGGCGTGACCGCCTCGCCGCGCGTCATGAGCCAGGCGCGCAGCGCGCCGGTCACCGTTGCCAGCACCACGTCGTTGATCGTTCCCCCGTGCGCCTGCCGTACCCGCTTGTAGTCGGCGAGGGCGGTGTCTGCCATGGCGAACCGGCGCTGCTCCCCGATCGGCACGTTGAGCGGGGTGTCCGGCGCGGGCCGCGCGACCAGCCTGGCCTGGCTGAGCACACCGCCGGCCACCGCGAGGAGCTTGCCTGCAGTGGCCCTCGCGTCCGTGACCGCTGCCTTCGCGCTCTCGACCGCGGCGCTCGGCCGGGTCGCGAGGTCGATCACGGCCGCGGCCACGAGGTTGACGCTGCCCGGCTCCCGGCGCGGCTGCCAGTCGTCCTCGGGTACCTCGCGCGGTGTGGGCT
>JBHEMB010000097.1:0-8824 GCA_046262855.1 Mycobacteriales bacterium
CACGACCAGTACGTCGACGACATGTTCACGACCCGCGACGGTCGCTACCTGGCCGTCAGCCGGCCGAGCTTCGCCGACGTGGTGTGGGTCGACGTCGCTCGCGCGCTCGCCGGGCGCAAGGACAGCATCGTGCACGAGGAGCAGATGGACGGTCAGCGGACCGACCACATGGGACTGTCCCCTGACGGCTCCCGGCTGCTCGTGAGCGACTCGACCAGCCGGCAGGTGATCGAGTACTCCATGGCGGGCCGCGTCGGCCAGCGGCTCCGGACCTTCGAGAGCGGTGAGACACCGCACGAGAGCAACTACACCCATGACGGCTCGCGGATCTTCCACGCCAGCATCGGGAAGGTCTACACCCCGGGCGACGAGCGCACCCTCGGGCCGGTGAAGCTGGGGCCGGCTCACGACGCCGCCAAGGGCGACCGATGGTTCCAGATCGTCCGCAACAAGGACTTCCGGGTGCTGCAGCGCTGGGACATGGCCAAGGAGCTGGCTGAGGCCGGCTATCCAGACATGAGCGGTGCCGTCCGCCCGATGGCGATCGCGCCCGGTGAGCGGTTCGTCTACTTCCAGGTGTCGTACTTCCACGGTCTCGTCGAGTTCGACACCAGGGCGCGTGACCTCAACGGTGCTGTGGACTACACGAGCGGGACCGTGAACGAACCGCGGACCGGTGCCGTCACGCGCGTCGTGCCGCTGCCGAACCGCGTCCCCGACCTGCCGGAGGAGCAGTACGTCAACGACTCCGCGCACCACGGCCTGTCGATCAACAAAGCCGGTACGACGCTGTGCGCCGCCGGCACGATGGACGACTACGCCGCGCTGGTGGACCGCAGGACGATGGCCTACAAGGTGTTCGACACTGCCAGCACCGGCCACTCCTACGGCAAGCCGTACTGGACGACCGAGGGGCTCGGCGACACCTGCTGGATCTCGCTGAGCGCTGCTGACTCCGTCGCCGTGCTCGACACGACGGGCAAGAAGGAGCTGGCGTACCTCCCGGTCGGCGACCACCCGCAGCGGATCCGCCACGGCGTCATCCCAAGATCCCTGCTCACCTAGCCCGCAGGAATCTGCCTGCCGAGCGCGAACCCTCCCGCAACCCACAGGAGGCTCTCGTGCGCCGCTTTGCGCTCGCTCTCGCCGTCGCCCTCGGCGCGCTCGCACTGCCGCACGCCGTGGCAGCACCCGCCCCGCACGTCGCCGCGCACGTCACCCGGCACGGCGGCCTCACGCCGCACCCGACCAGGGAGCACGTCCGCGACACAACCTCTCTTCGGGCGGTGCTCGCTGAGCGAGAGAAGCGCGGCAGCGCGGCCCTGACCATCAAGGTCACCTCGCCCACCGTGGGCGCCGGCACGACGCCTGACGTGACCGGCGACGGCCGCGCCGACGTCCTCGAGATCCACTACCTCAAGCGGGTCTTTGTCCTGCGCGACGGCCACACCGGCCGGGCGCTCTGGACGGTTGATGCCCGCTCCCAGTACCTGGTTGCGTATGCCACCTTGGGTCGTCCGGCACGACCGTCCCTGCTGACGGCCAGCTTCACGACCGACGCAGCCGGCGAGCTCAGGTCGACGGGCGTGACCGCCCTCGACCTGCGCACCGGACAGCGGTTGTGGGCGCACCAGATCGCCAGCACCTCGCGCGGCGCTGGGCCGGTCACGGCGAGGAAGGACGTCCTGGTCCCCCTCGATGTCATACCGCGCCGTGGGAGGGCCGACCTAGTCGTGGCCCTCACGACCACCAACGCCAACGCCGGTTACCAGGTGTGGGCCTCGCTGGAGACGCCCACCGTGCTGGATGGGACCGCCGGCGCGACGTTCAGCACCGGCACGCCCATTCCTTCGGAGTACTTCAGTGACCTGACCGTCCTCGGGGACCTCGACGGCGACCGGATACCTGACCTCGGGTTCGCCACGATCGGCAATGCCGTCCAGCTGTACGGCGTCGAGAGTTCGGTGACCGGCAAGATGCTGTGGGCCGGAGCCAAGCCGCACTCGACCTTCGGTGCCGCGCTCCTCCCGCTCGGCGACGTCACGCACGACGGCATCCCGGATGTGCTGTTGGACCAGTTCGGCTTCGCTGGCGACGGCGCGGTCAGCGCACTGTCGGGGACAGACGGCGCCGAAGTGTGGGCCCTGGCGGCCGACGACGGGGTGCCCGCCGGCGACATGAACCACGACGGGGCGCTGGACATCCTGACCTCGGGGTTCGACGTCGACGGCGTCAGGTTCCGTGGTGTGTCCGGTCGCACGGGCAGGGTGCTCTGGACCCGGAGAATCGCCCCTCCGGCGTCCGCCCGCTCCTATGGCATCGGTTACGGCCCGGCAGGCGACGCAGACGACGACGGCGTCGTCGACGGCTACGTGGACCTGCAGGTCGGCAACGGTCCGCATCAGGACACCGTCGTACTGGCGGGACGAGGGACCGCGGTTCGCCTGCCGCTGTCCGGTGCCTTCCCGCTCGGTCTCGACCTCGACGGTCATGGCGACGACTTCCTCTTGGCCACGCCGGCTCGCCACGGCCTCTCCGTGACGGCGACCGCTCTTCGCCGCAGAGTCTTCACCAGGTCGCTCGTGCTCGGTCGGTCCGCTGACCTGCTCTTCGCCGACGCCGGCCACCTCGGCTTCAGCTCGCAGCAGGACCTGCTGCTGTCGACCTATGACGACAAGGGCGGCAACGTGCTGGCGGTTGACGGACGCACGGGCGTCATCCGCTGGAAGGCTCGCGTCAACCGCTGAGGCTCAGGTCGCTTCCGACCTCGGCGCGACGGCTGTCCCACCGAGCGAGCAGGCGAGGGGTGAAGGTGAGCGCGGCCGCGTCGAACCAGTCGTAGCCGCCGGCTATCCCGCTCGGCGGGTTGCCGATGGCGACCCACCCGGTGAGCGGGTCGTGCGGCTGCCAGGTCCACGTCCCGAGCGAGGTTCCGGTGACCTCGAGGTAGCTGACGACCAGGAACGCCCCGCAGTAGACGCTCCTGCTGAGCCCCCACCTCGAGAAGCCGAACAGGCAGAGCGCCCAGAAGGCGCCGAGCACGTCGAGGGTCGGTGAGAGCAGCAACCCCCACGCCGCCCAGGCTGCGACGGCACCCAGGGTCGCGGGGACGAGCCATCGGTTCCGGTGCAACCACGCGGATCGGCCGATCGCGAGGGCGGCGAGGTAGATCAGGCCGTGACCCGGCGGCACGAACCACGGCACGTTGTGCAGCCGGTAGACGTAGACACCGAGCCAACCCGCGAAGACGTACTCCACCAGCGAGGCAAAGACCACGACGACGCCGACCTGCACCCGGCTCACGCGGTCCTCCCTCCTCAGCAGGACCAGCAGCAGCACCCACGTGCCGATGCCGAGGAGCCGCTGCTGGGTCAGCGAGGCGCCGGTGTCGAGACCGAGGACCACGCCGACCCAGAGGACGACGACCGCGGGGACAGACACCCCTCCATGCTGGCACGCTGCTCCGCGTGCTGATTCCGTTCACGCTCCGGGGTGCCCCGGGAGCAGTCGACGACGACCGACTGCGGCACTCAGTTGCAGGGCTCGGAGGGCGGGGTGCCGGGCGACCATGAGCTGGTCACGCCCTGCCTGCTCCAGTACTCCAAGAAGGCGGGCTTCATCAGGGTGACACGTCCGACGAGCAGCGGGGCTCATGCGCCCGGTGGCGCGACCTCGATCTGCGCGGGCACGTTCAGGCCGATGGGGCAGGAGACCCCGTTGAACCCGTGGTTGCAGTAGCCGTTGGGGTTCTTGTCGAGGTACTGCTGGTGGTAGGTCTCGGCGTAGTAGAACGGTCCCGCCGGCACGATCTCGGTCGTGATGGAGCCGCGGCCGGCCTTGGTGAGGGCGTCCTGGTAGGTCTCCCGGGACGCCTTCGCCGCCGCCAACTGGGCGTCCGACGTCGGGTAGATCGCCGATCGGTACTGGGTCCCGACGTCGTTGCCCTGGCGCATCCCCTGGGTCGAGTCGTGGTTCTCCCAGAACGTCTTCAAGAGTGTCTCGTAGCTCACCTTCGCGGGGTCGTAGACGACCTGGACCGCCTCGGTGTGACCGGTGCGGCCGGTGCAGGTCTCCTCGTACGTCGGGTTGGGAGTGTGTCCGCCCTGGTAACCGACGGCCGTCGAGTAGACGCCGTCGAGCTTCCAGAAGAACCGCTCCGCGCCCCAGAAGCAGCCCATGCCGAAGTAGGCGATCTCGAGCCCTTCGGGGAACGGGCCCTTCAGCGGCGTGCCGAGGACCGTGTGCCGGTCCACGACCAGCATCTCCTCAGCGCGGCCGGCAAGGGCCTCATCCGGGGTGACCAGCGCCGTCGTCTTGCCGAAGCTCCACATGTCCCCTCCAACCAAGGTCGACCTCTGTCCGTTCCCGCGTCACCTGTCGGGGACGGGGTAGGCGTGCATCGCCCAGATCAGCAGCACGATCAGGCCCAGGTACGCCGTGCCGATGTTGAGCCGCTGCTGCGCCGTCAACGCGAAGTACGCCCGGCTCGCGGCCGTATCGCGCCCTCGCCACCGGCGGTAGGTCTCGAACCCGCCCAGGATGAGGATCAGCGGGATGATGGGGCTCGGTCGGTAGACCTCGTACGCCAGCAGCCCGGCCAGGCCCACGAGCCACAGCTTCGGGCTCACGGCCGCCGCAGTCCGCCCCCCGTCCAGCGGCAGGAACGGGAGCAGGTTGAACAGGTTCAGCAGGAAGCCGGTGTAGGCCAGCGCTCGCAGGAAGTCGCTGTCCTCGAAGCCCGCGAGCCCGAGGACCGCGAAGGCGCCGACCGCGCCGAACACCGGCCCGGCGATGCCGGACAGCGCCTCGTCGTACGCCGTACGGGGTGACTCCTTCATCGACACGAAGGCCCCCAGGAACGGCAGGAAGACCGGCAGCCCCGCCTTGATGCCACGGGCCCGCAGCACGATCACATGTCCCATCTCGTGCACGAAGATGAGCAGCACGAAGCCGACAGCGAACTGCCAGCCGAACGCGAGGGCATAGGCGCCGACCGAGGCGATCATGCTGAAGAACAGCGTGAAGAACTTCAGCTTGAACAGGATCGCGCCGTACTTGGCCAGCGCGATGCCGATGGCCGCGAGGGGAGCAAGCAGCTTGCGCACCCGGTCCTGCAGGGTGGGCTGCCGCACGTACGGCGGTGGCGGCGGCAGCTCGTCGGGCATCACACCCCCCAGGCTAGGCCTCGAAGCGGTAGCCCATGCCGGGCTCGGTGATGAGGTGGACAGGAGCCGACGGATCGGGCTCCAGCTTGCGCCGCAGCTGAGCCAGGTACACCCGCAGGTAGTGCGTCTCCTTCTCGTACGCCGGGCCCCATACGTCGTGGAGCAGCTGCCGCTGGCTGACCATGCGCCCCTGGGCCCGGACGAGGACCTCGAGCAGGTGCCACTCCGTAGGGGTCAGGCGCACCTCGCCGGCCGCCGTGGTCACCCGCCTGGCCGCGAGGTCCACCGTGAAGTGGTCCGTCGTGACGACCGGCGCCTCGGGTGCGGGCTGTGCCCTGCGCACGGCCGCGCGGATGCGGGCCAGTAGCTCGTCCATCCCGAACGGCTTCGTGACGTAGTCATCGGCGCCGCTGTCCAGCGCAGCCACCTTCTGGCCCTGGTCGTCCCGTGCCGACAGCACGATGACCGGCACCGACGTCCAGCCGCGCAGGCCCTCCAGCACCTCCGTTCCGTCTAGGTCGGGCAGCCCGAGGTCGAGCACCACCACGTCTGGCGGCCGGCTGCTCGCCGTGGACAGCGCCTCGCGGCCGGTGAGTGCCACGTCGACGTCGAAGCCACGCGCCGTCAAGTTGATGGAGAGCGCTCGGGCAAGCGCTCGGTCGTCGTCGACCACGAGCACGCGGGTCATCCGGGGAGCACCACGCGCATCGTGAGGCCCCCGCCGTGGGTGCGGGACAGGTCGAGGGTGCCGCCAAGTGCCTCGACGAACCCTCGCACCACCAGCAGCCCGAGCCCGACGCCACGGTCGGAGCCGAAGGGCGGAGGCATCTCCGCCATCCCCGGCCCGTGGTCAACAACGATGAGATTGCCTGGGGTTGCGGCGATCTCAACCTGGTCCGAGTGGCGCAGGGCATTGTCGAGGAGGTTGGCGACGACCCGCTCGAGCAACCCCTGGTCCGCCATGACCGGCGGCAGCGACTCGGGTACGTCGACCGTCACCCGCTCCCGTCCGGGCAGGCCTACGAGCGCGCGCGCCACCACCTCGTCGAGCCCCACGGGTGCCAGGGTGACGCTCAGCGCACCAGCCTGCAGCCGTGAGGCGTCGAGCAGGTTGCTCACCAGGGACTGCAGGCGGTCGGCCGACTCCTCGATCGTCTCGAGGAGCTCGTCGCTCTGCTCCTGGGACCAGGCGACCTCGTCCGAGCGGAGGCTGGAGACGGCGGCCTTGATGCCCGCCAGCGGGGTGCGCAGATCGTGCCCGACCGCAGCCAGCAGCGCCGTGCGCAGCCGGTCGACCTCGGCCATGCGACGTCCTGTCAGAGCTGTGGACGCGGCATCCGCGAAGGCCTGCAGGATGCGCCGGTCCGCCCCGAACAACCGGGGGCCGCGCACGATGAGCCGGGCGTCAGGGCCTGCAGGTACGACGGCGACGCCGTCCTCCGGAAGGGCGAGGCCCACAGTGGCCACCGGCACGTCCGTGCCCCCTACCTGCTCCACCAGCTCCACCTGCGAGGCCTCGAACGCGACGCGGACCCGCTCGAGGACTGTCGGGAGCGTCTCCTTCTCCGCCAGCGTGGTGCCCGCGACCGAGGAGAGAGCCGCCGCCTCCGCGGCGGCGCGAGCCGCCTCCGCCGTACGACGGGCCGCCAGGTCCACGACGACCGACACGGCCACCGCCACGGCGAGGTAGACGAGAAGGACCACGACGTCATTGCCGCTCGCGATCGTGAGCCGGTGCACCGGCGGCGTGAACCAGTAGTTCAGCGCGAGCCCGCCGATGACTGCCGCCGGCACGGCCGGACGAAGCCCACCGACGAGGGCGACACCGACGACGACGAGCAGCATGAGAAGCACCGGCGTCGCGTAGCCCTGATCCGCCTGCGTCAGGACGGCTGTGACGGCAGGAATCCCGAGCAGCCCGAAGACCGCAGCGACCGCCTCTCGCCGTACCGGGATCCCTGGTGCCACGGACAGAGCCTCTCAGTCCACGGACACCTCCTCGGCGAGTGGCAGTGACGAGTCGAGCTGCCAGGGGACGCTCGCCACCATCACACGCGGCTGGAACAGCAGCCGGCCCTTGAGCCGCAGCGCGCTCTGGTTGTGCAGCAGGTGCTCCCACCAATGGCCGACGACGTACTCCGGGATGAAGACGCATACGACATCACGGGGGCTCTCGAGCCGGATGCGCTTCACGTAGTCGAGCAGTGGCCGGCTGATCTCCCGGTACGGCGACTCGAGGATCACCAGCGGCACCGGGATGCTGCGCTCGGCCCAGGCGTCCAGCAGGTGCTGGGTCTCGTCGTGGTCGACCTCGACCGTGACCGCGACGAGGTCGTGCGGGCGGGTCGCGCGGGCGAAGGCCAGCGCGCGCAGCGTCGGCTCGTGCAGCTTGCTGACGGGGACGAGGCCGTGGATCCGGCTAGGTAGCGGCACACCTCCAGGGGCCGGCCGGAGCTCCTCCGCGACCCGGGCGTAGTGCCGCGCGATGCGCTGCATCATCAGGAACAGCAGCGGCATCGCCACGACCACGATCCAGGCACCGTGCACGAGCTTCGTCAGCAGCACGACGACCAGGACGACCGCGGTCGCCGCGGCACCGGCCCCGTTGAGTGCCTGCAGTCGTCGCCGGTTGGGCGGGTTGAGGGTCGCCCAGTGCTTGACCATGCCCCACTGGCTCAGCGTGAAGCTGACGAAGACCCCGATGATGTAGAGCTGGATGAGCTTGGTCACATTCGCGTCGAAGGCCACCACCAGCAGCACCGAGAGCAGTGCGAGCACGACGATCCCGTTGCTGAAGACGAGCCGGTCACCCCGCTTGGCGAGCTGTCGCGGCAGGTAGCTGTCCTTGGACAGCAACGAGGCCAGGACGGGGAAGCCGTTGTACGCGGTGTTGGCCGCGAGGATCAGGATGGCAGCGGTGAAGCCCTGCAGCAGCAAGAACAGCATGCCGTGGCCGAAGACGGCAATGCCGAGCTGGGACAGGGCCGTCTTCTGCACGTGTCCTACCGGGGCGCCGACCAGGTTGGCCGAGTTCTCCGCCATGTGGACGTGAGCGGTGACGGCCAGCGCGGTGATGCCGACGAACATCGTCACGGCCAGGGCGCCCATCACGGCAAGGGTGTTGGCGGCGTTGCGGCTCTTGGGCTGTCGGAACGACGGAACGCCGTTGGAGATTGCCTCGACACCGGTCAGCGCTGTGCAGCCGCTCGCGAAGGCGCGTAGGACGAGGAACACGGTCAGGAGGCCGCCGGTCTCGTGCACCCGCTTGACCGACCAGTGCGCGCTCTCCGCCTGCACCGGATGCCCGAGCAGAGCCTTCACGGCCGCCACGGCCAGCATGAGGAACACGATCGCGACGAAGCCATAGGTCGGCACCGCGAAGGCGCGGCCGGACTCCTTCACGCCACGCAGGTTTACGACCGTGAGCATCACGATGGCGACGACGCTCAGGCCTACCGCGTGCCGTGCCAGGGAGGGGGCTGCGCTCGTGACCGCGGCCACGCCGGCCACGACGGACACGGCGACGGTCAGCACGTAGTCGACGAGCAGGGCACTGGCCACTGCGAGCCCGGCAGATCGGCCGAGGTTGGCACTGGCCACGGCAGAGGCGCCACCGCCACTCGGGTAGGCCCGGCAGGTCTGCCGGTAGGAGGCGATGA
>JBHEMB010000098.1:0-3202 GCA_046262855.1 Mycobacteriales bacterium
GCCGAGCACGACGATCTCGATCGGCAGCTGGAAGTGCGTGCCCGGCACCGTCAGCACTGCGGTCAACGACCGCTCCCGAGGAACACCGAGCGAACGAGGTCGCCCCGCTCGAGGAGATCGGCGGTCGCGCCCGAGAAGCGGATCTCGCCCTTCTCCATGAAGTAGGCGTGGTCGGCGACGCTCAGCGACACGTTCAGCGACTGCTCCACCAGCAACAGCGTCGTGCCCCGGCGACCCAGCTCGTCGACCATGCGCAGGATCTCCTGCATCACCACCGGAGCCAGCCCGAGCGACAGCTCGTCGACCATGAGGAGGCGTGGCCCCGCCACCAGCGCACGACCGAGCGCCATCATCTGCTGCTCGCCGCCCGACAACGTCCCTCCCGGCTGACCGAGCCGCGTCCGCAGCGACGGGAACACCGCGAGCACCTCCTCGAGCCGCTGGTCGACGAGCGTCCGCCGGTGCAGGAACTGGTACGCGCCCATGCGGAGGTTGTCGAGGACGGTGAGCGACGGGAACGTGGCCCGACCGCCGCCGATCTGCGTCAGGCCGAGCCGGACCCGGTCCTCGGGAGCGAGCCGGGTGATGTCACGGCCGTCGAAGCACACCCGGCCGCGTGACGGCGGCAGCAGCCCTGACGCGACCTTCAGCAACGTCGACTTGCCGGCGCCGTTCGTGCCCAGCAGCGCCACCCGGCCGCCGGCCGGCACCGCCAGCGAGGCCCCGAAGAGCACCTGCAGCGGGCCGTACGACGCGTCGACGTCCTGCACTTCGAGCAGGTTGCCGCCACCGGCGTCGCTCGTGTCTCCCCCTCGCCGCGATGGCCCGGGCGCGGACTCTAGTGACTACGTGACGTCGAAGACGACGGGGAGGGCCCGCGGTGCCCGGAAGACCGCGCCGGTGATGTGCACGTCGTCCGCAGTGGCGTCGAGGCGCACGTTCGGGAGCCGGTCGAGCACGGCGTTGACCACGACCGTCGTCTCCATACGGGCCAGATGGAGGCCGAGGCACATGTGCGGCCCGAACGCGAACGCGTGGTGCGGCTTCTGCTCGCGGAAGATGTCGAACCGCTCGGGGTCGTCCCAGCGGGTCTCGTCGTGGTTGGCGGCGCCGATGTTGACGTGCATGACCGCGCCCGCGGGCACCGTCACGCCGCCGACCACCGTCTCGCGCATCGACAGCCGGGCGATACCGGTGAGCGGCGGCTCCCACCGCAGCCCCTCCTCGATCGCCTGCGGCAGCAGCGAGCGGTCGTCGCGCAGCGCGGCCAGCTGGTCGGGGTCGGACAGCAGCCCGAAGAAGAGGTTGCTCGAGGAGCGGTACGTGGTCTCGGCGCCGGCCGGCAGCAGCAGCCGCAGGAAGGCGAAGATCTCCTCGTCGGTGAGGGTGTGGCCGTCGAGCTCGGCGCCGGCCAGCACACTGATGACGTCGTTCGACGGTGCCGACCGCCGCTGCTGGAGGATGCCGGCGAAATACTCCCGCAGCTTCTGCGAGGCGGCCAGGCCGCGCTCCCAGTCGACGCCGACGCTGATGAGCTCGACCGCCCACCGGTGGAACTGCGGCAGGTCCTCGGCCGGCAGCCCGAGCATGCCGGCGATGACGTGCACCGGGAACGGGAAGCACAGCTCGCGCACGAGGTCGGCCGACCCTCGATCCGCGAACGCGTCGATGTAGCGGTCGACGATCGGCCGCACGAGGTCGGCCTCCCACCGCTCCATCGCCTTGCGGGTGAACGCCTGCTGGATCAGCGCGCGGTAGCGGTGGTGCTCGGGCTCGTCCATCTCGAGAATGGTGTGGCCCATCACCATCCCCATCGAGGCCGCGTACCCGCTCGACGAGAACGTCTCGCCGTCGCGCAGCACCTGGGTGACGGCGTCGTAGGTCATCGCGCTGAACGACTGGAGCTCGCCGAGGTCGATGCCGTCACCCAGGCCCATCACCTGCGCGAGGTCGACCTGCTGGACTGCGCCGGCGCGGCGCAGCTCGGCGAACAGCGGGTACGGGGTCCGGACCACGCCCGCCCCCTGCGCCCGGTCGAACGCCTCGAAGGGGTCGTAGTCGTCCTCGAGCAACGCTGGGTCTGACATGAACGTCAGCCTAGTGACGCTGCTACCGTGACCGTGAGGTCAGCGCGCCGGGGGGAGTGCCGGGAGAGTGATGGTCGACATCGACTATCCGCTGTTCGACGCCGACAACCACTACTACGAGCCTCGCGACTGCTTCACCCGCTACATCGAGCCCGCCTTCCGCGACCGTACCGTGCGCGTCGTCCGCGACGACGACGGCGCCGAGCGAGTCGTCGTCGGCGACCGGGAGTTCACGTTCCTGGCCGATCCGTTCCGCGAGACCGCGGCCCGTCCCGGCGCGTTGCGGGAGATGCTGCGGGCGATGTCGTCGGGCAGCTTCAAGGAGAGCAGCGTCGTCGAGCCCGTCCGGCCGGCCTACGTCGAGCGCGAGGCCCGCATCGCGCTCATGGACGAGCAGGGGCTCGAAGCGTGCCTGGTGCTGCCGACGCTCGGCGTGTGCGTCGAGCACTTCATGAAGGACGACGTCGAGCAGACCTACGCCAACCTGCATGCGTTCAACCGGTGGCTCGACGACGAGTGGGGCTTCGGGAGCCGCGGCCGGATCTACGCGCCCCCGTTGCTGTCGCTGCTCGACGTCGACCGCGCCGTGGCCGAGCTCGAGTGGGTCCTCTCGCGTGGCGCGCGTGTCGTGCACCTGCGGCCCGGTCCGGTGCAGGGTCGCTCGCCGGCCGACCCGCACTTCGACCCGTTCTGGGCCCGCGTCGACGAGGCCGGCGTGGCCGTCGCGTTCCACATCTCGGAGTCGGGCTACAACGAGCTGTACTCGGTGGCGTGGGGTGAAGCCGCCAACCCGCAGTCGCACCACCAGTCGGCGTTCCAGTGGACGAACTTCTACGGCGACCGGCCGATCATGGACACGGTGTCGGCGCTCATCCTCCACAACCTGTTCGGCCGGTTCCCGAACGTGAACGTGCTCAGCCTCGAGAACGGCTCGCTGTGGGTGCCCTACATCATTCGGGCCATGGACAAGATGAAGGGCATGGGCCGCAACGGCCCCTGGCTCGGTGGCCGGGTCGAGGGCCGGCCGAGCGAGATCTTCAAGCGGCACGTGTTCGTCTCGCCGTACCACGAGGAGGACATCGTGTCGCTGGTCGACATGATCGGCGCCGGTCAGG
>JBHEMB010000099.1:0-10995 GCA_046262855.1 Mycobacteriales bacterium
GCACGAGCTGGGGCTCGTGCGGGACGGCGACGACCGTCGTGCGGAAGACCCAGGTGCGGGCGTCCAGGTCGTCGGTGAACGCCTGCGCGACGGTGCCGGGGACGACGGCGGGCACCGTCGTGCCGTCGTCGGCGATCAGCTCCCAGGGCCCCAGCACGCGCTCAGTCTGCCGTTCCGCTGTCAGGAGAGGAGGTCGTCGAGCAGCCCGTGGGCGCGGGACCAGTCGGCGTTGAGGGCGTCGACGAGCGCGGACGCGTCGAACGGCTTGCGGCGCATCAGCCGCATGGTGAGGGTGCGGGTGGTGTGGGCAACGGCGTCGAAGGCATCGGCAGCCTCGATCCCGGGCGCACCGAGCACCCAGCGGACATGGGCAGCGGCCAGCGCCATGGCGGCGCCGGCCATCCGGGTGGTGGCGAAGGCGAACAGGTGGACGTCGTCGGCCGACATCGCCAGCACGTCGTCGAGCTCGCGGCCGAGCTGCTCACCGAAGGCCAGGAAGGGGGACCGAGCGGGACGCCTGAGCAGGTTGTCCCGCAGCAGCTCGCGGGCCACCGCGCGCAGCTCGCTCGCCTCGAGCGGGGGACCGGCGTCGAAGCGGACCACCTCGACGTACCCGGGCAGGCCGTCGGGCACGAGGACCCGTTCGCGGTCCTCGTCGCGGAGCTCGTGCAGCCCGCTGCCGTGGAAGTACACGAGCCGGTCGTCCTCGACGGTGTCCACCGCGATCGAGGTCTTCGCGTGCGCGGTGCGATAGCTCACGCCGGCCGTGTCCGGCAGCCACCAGGCATCCACCTCGAGGATCAGGGTGTTGCCCTGCGCCAGCTGGTTCTCGAGGTGCGAGGTGTAGGACCGGTACGGCTGCAGCTCGTGGATGTCGATGCCGTAGAGGGCCTCGATCTCGTCCTGTCTGGGCTTGAAGAACGTGAACTGGTCGCCCTCGTGGTCGAGTGCGAGCGTGCAGCCGAGGCCAGCCAGCGGCTCCCTGCGGTGGGCGTGCAGCAGCTCGATGAGCACGTCGGTCCAGCAGTTGGTCTCGGGGTAGCCGAAGTCGGGGCTGTGGACCGGGTGCGGCACGTAGCTCTGCGGGTCCAGCCCGAGCAGGGAGCTCACGGGCCGAGCTCGGCCAGCACCGCGGCCGGCCAGTCGCGCACGGCCAGGCCGTGGGTGAACAGCAGCGCGAGCACGCATCGTTCGAGGCCGAAGCCGAGGCAGGCGGTGTGGACCGGGCCGCCGTCTGCGCGGTGCAGCCCGAAGACGTGCGCGAAGTGCTCGCCGTGCGCGTTGAACGAGGCCACCGCCGTCGGGGCGTCGCCGCCGATGGGGATGAGGATCTCGAACTTGAGCTTCTGCGCCCGCTGGCTGCGCGCGAGCACCCGGCCGGCACGGCCGAAGAACGGGTCGTTGGCCTCGTCGAACGCCGCGGGCAGGCCGAGCGACAGCAGCAGTGCCAGCGACTCGTCGCGCCAGTGGTCGCGCCAGTCCGCGACCTCGTCGGGGCCGTCGACCCGCACGACCTCGCGCTGGTGGAAGGCCTGCATCCGGCAGGGGTCGTCGCTGGGCTCGTTGCGAAAAACCCAGGCGGCGCCGGCGTCCACGGTCAGGCCCTCGGGCGGGATCGGCTTGCCGGCCAGGGCCGGGTACACCGGGTGGCATGCGGCTGGCACCATCACGACGCCGGAGGGCGTGAGGTGACCGCTCCAGTCCTCGTGCCGGCGGGCCTGGTCGGCGAGTACGACGGCCTGCGCCTCGTCGCCGCCGAAGGCGAACAGCGAGCCGGTCAGCTGTGGGAACGAGGTGAGGTAGTCGACGGACTCCATGTCGTACCGCGGCTCCACCGGCGGGAACTCCATCGAGACGGGGCGCTCGCCCGCAAAGAGCCTGGTGAGCCGGGCATCCAACCGACGGCGGAGGTCGACGAAGACCGGTCCCTGGCCGGTCACGCCCGGGACCCGGGAGGGCAGCAGGATGCCGGCCTCGACGAGGCGCTCCCGAAACTCGCCTTGAGCACCGGTCGCCTGCGGGACGTCGTGGACCGAGGCCGGCATCAGCTCTCCTTGACGACCATGAGCAGTGCGGCGTTGGTCTCGTGCAGCCGGTCGTTGCTCACCATCAGCGAGGCGGAAAGCGAGTCGCGCAGCAGCCGGCCGATGGCGAGCGGTGAGTCGTTGCGGAACCCGGCGATACCGGTGATCTCCAGCGCGCCCTGGCAGATGGCGGCGGCCGATCGGGAGACGGAGGTCTTGAGGGCGTTGTGCCGGAGGGTGGCGCCCATCGTCTGCAGCGCCGGCCGTCCCGGCTCGGCGTACTCGCGCTGCCACCGCTCGACAGCCTCGGCGACCTGAGCGCGGGTCCCGGACAGCTGCCCGTGCAGCTCCGACAGGCGCTGCGCCTTGACGGAGCTGCCGGTGGCACCGGCCGCCTTCACCGACTTCTTCGCGCGCTCGAACGCCTCGACGGCGATGCCGACCCAGAGCTCGCTCCAGAGCAGGTGTGACACCGGGACCATCGTCTCTGCGCCGAGCGTCACGTACGGCTGCGGATGGACCTGCTCAGGGCCGAACGCGGCGGTCACGACGAACCCGGGAGAGCAGGTGCCGCGCATCCCGAGCGGGTCCCAGGTGCCGTTCTTCTGCATCGTCGTCTGGTCACGCAGGTGCATGACCGCGACCTGGTCACCGGCCTCGGCCTCGGGCGCGCGCCGGGTGGTGGTCAGGAAGTCGTCGGCGTACTCGCCGTACGAGACGGTGGGTGCCTGCTTGACGAGCGTGCAGCTGCCGTCGGCCTGCGGCTCCACCGACGAGATCGAGCGGCCCATGTCCCCGCCGGTGCCGATCTCGGAGGTGACCGAGCCGATCAGGCGCTGCTCGCGGCTGAGGTCCTGCAGGTAGGCCTTGCCCCACGGCCAGTCGACCGTCGAGAGCAGGCAGGCGACCTGGATCTGGTGCATCGCGAAGACCATGCCCGTGGCGGAGCAGGCCCGGCCCAGCACCCGGCAGGCCTCCGCGACCTCACCGAACGGCACCCCGTCAGCGAGGGCGGACAGCGCCCGGGCGTCCTTGAGGGCGTCCATGCCCTCCTGCGGGAAGCGCGCCTCGCGGTCGACGTCGTCGACGTGCTCCGCGGCGACCGCCGCGGCGGCGCTGATCCCCCCGAGGAAATCGCTCATGCGGCCCTGGCGAGCTCGGCCAGGGCTGCCCTGATGCTCGCGATGCTCGAGAACACCTCGCGGGTCAGCATCCGGTCCGGGAACTCCACGTCGAAGGCGTCCTCGAGACCGAGCATCACGCTGATGCTGGCATGCGAGGTCATGCCGGCCGCGTACAGGTCGTCGTCCTCGCGCAGGCTGGTGGGCGCGACAGGGAGCCGGCCGTGCTCCGCCAGCACGGCGAGGATCTTCTCGTTCATGTCAGAAGTCATCGGCGTTCTCAGCCCTTCCCTTCAGCCAGAACCACCGCACAGGCCGTGTCCCCCTCATGGCTCAGGCTCACCGAAAACATCACAAGTCCTTCATGCTCCGCCCGTTGGGCGGCCGAACCTGCCAGCCGGAGCTCGACGTGGCCGTCCGGCTGCCGTAGCACCTCGATGTCGTTCCACGGCAGGGCGGTGTCCCGGAGCGGCCTGAGCACCTTGATCGCGGCCTCCTTCGCCGCGAAGCGCCCTGCCAGGCGGGCCGGGTCACCACCGCAGTCCAGCAGCTCTCGCGGCGTGTACACCCGCTCGAGGTAGCGGTCGCCGTGGGCAGCGACGGCCTCCCGCACGCCGGTGACCGACGTCAGGTCGATCCCCACCCTCATGACCAGTGGCCTGCCATGCCCGCATCATGCCTGCTGCACGCGGCCCTGGTCATGCAAACGCGTCAGCCTGGGGGCACCTGACAGGATGGGGCCATGGAGAAGCAGCAGGAGTTCGTGCTCCGCACGCTCGAGGAGCGGGACATCCGCTTTGTCCGCCTGTGGTTCACCGATGTGCTGGGCACTCTCAAGTCGGTCGCCATCGCGCCGGCCGAGCTGGAGGGCGCCTTCGCCGAAGGCATCGGCTTCGACGGGTCGGCCATCGAGGGCTTCGCCCGCGTCCAGGAGAGCGACATGCTCGCCAAGCCGGACCCGGCGACGTTCCAGGTGCTGCCGTGGCGCGGTGAGAACCCCGGCACGGCTCGGATGTTCTGCGACATCACGATGCCGGACGGGACGCCGAGCTGGGCGGACCCGCGACACGTGCTGCGCAGGGCGCTGGCCAAGGCGAAGGACGCCGGCTTCACGTTCTACACGCACCCGGAGATCGAGTTCTTCCTGCTCAAGTCGTCGGAGCACCCGCCGATCCCCGTCGACCAGGGCGGCTACTTCGACCTGACGCCGCACGACGTCAGCCACGACTTCCGCCGTACGACGATCACGATGCTCGAGCGGCTCGGGATCTCCGTCGAGTTCAGCCACCACGAGGTGGCCCCGGGGCAGCAAGAGATCGACCTGCGCTACGCCGACGCGCTGTCCACCGCGGACAACATCCTCACGACGAGGCACGTGATCAAGGAGGTGGCGCTGACCCAGGGCGTCTACGCGTCCTTCATGCCGAAGCCGTTCAGCGGGCAGCCGGGATCGGCGATGCACACCCACCTCAGCCTGTTCGAGGGTGACCAGAACGCCTTCTACGACGGCGGCGACCCGCTGCACCTGTCGTCCGTGGCCAAGCACTTCATCGCCGGCCTGCTGCGGCACGCCGCGGAGATCACGGCCGTCACGAACCAGTGGGTCAACTCCTACAAGCGGCTCACCTGGGGCGGCGAGGCGCCGAACTACATCTGCTGGGGCAGCAACAACCGCTCGGCGATGGTGCGGGTCCCGATGTACAAGCCCACCAAGGGCAACAGCACCCGCATCGAGGTGCGCAGCCCCGACAGCGCGACGAACCCCTACCTGTGCTTCGCGCTGCTGCTGGCCGCAGGTCTCAAGGGCATCGAGGAGGAGTACCCGCTGCCTCCGGGCGCCGAGGACGACGTCTGGGCGCTCACCGACGCCGAGCGCCGCAAGATGGGCATCACGCCGCTGCCGGGCTCGCTCTCCGACGCCATCAGCGTGATGGAGACCAGCGAGCTGGTCGCAGAGACGCTCGGCGAGCACGTCTTCGACTTCTTCCTGCGGAACAAGCGGGAGGAGTGGGCGGCCTACCGCCAGCAAGTGACGCCGTTCGAGTTCGACCGCTACCTCCCGGTGCTCTGAGTGCCTGCGCTCGTCATCACGCACACCGAGTCCGAGGACCCGGGACTGATCGGCCGATGGCTGCCTGAGGAGGGCCTGGGCCTGCACACCGTCGAGCCGTGGCGCGGTGACGAGCTCCCCGCCGGGCTCGACGGGCACGAGGCGCTCGTCGTCATGGGCGGCCCGCAGCAGGCGTACGACGACGGCTCGGCGCCGTGGCTCGGGCAGACCAAGGACCTCATCAGATCGGCTGTGGCCCAAGGGATCCCGACCCTCGGCGTATGCCTCGGCGCGCAGTTGCTCGCCGAGGCCACCGGCGGTCAGGTCAAGCCCGGCGAGCACGGCCCAGAGCTCGGCGCGAAGCTCGTGGCGAAGCGCGACGCGGCCGGCTCCGACCCCCTCTTCTGGGACCTGCCGCTGTCGCCCGTCGTCGTGCAGTGGCACTGGGACGCCATCACCGACCTGCCGCCAGGGGCCACCCTGCTGATGTCGTCGACGGCGTACCCGCACCAGGCGTTCCGGGTCGGTGACCGCGCCTGGGGCCTGCAGTTCCACATCGAGACGGACGCGGCGGTGGTGAGCCGGTGGGCCGACCACAACCGCCCGGAGCTGCTCGAGCTCGAGATCGATCCCGACGCCCTCCTCGGTCGCACCGTGACCGAGCTCGCTGAGGTCGAGGAGGTCTGGGGCGAGGTCGTACGGCGGTTCGCGCGGCTCGCCCTCGAACGATGATCCAGGCGACGTCCTGCCGCCCGGGTTGACGGCGTCGACGTGGCCTGCGGGGGTCTCAGGCTCCTCGGGAACGGCGTGGGAGAGGTCAAGCGGATGTACGTCGACCCGGCGCACCGCGGTCGAGGGCATTCCCGGGCCCTGCTCCGCGGCCTCATCCAGCACGCGCGCGACGTCGGGCTGCGCGTGGTCTGGCTCGAGACCGGCACCAGGCAGGGCGCCGCGATCGCGCTGTACGAGTCGGAGGGGTTTCTCCCGATCGCGCCGTTCGGCTACTGGGCCGACCACCCCGAGACCCTCTGCTTCGCCCTGCCACTGTCCGGAACCTGACAGGCTGGGCGGGTGAGTTCGCCCAGGGACCCGCGCAGCACGGAGCGCGGGCGGTTGATCCGGCTCGGGTTCGCGGACACCGAGGCGGCCGTCGAGCACCTGACAGCCGTGCGACTGTGGGCGGCCGGCTCCCCGGTCGACCCCGAGTCCGAGGCCGTCGTGATCGCGCTCGGCGAGTCCCCGGACCCCGACCTCGCGGCCGCGGCGCTGGCGCGACTCGTGGCAGTCGTCCGTCAGCCGCGCGAACTGCTCGACGGGCTGCGCGGGGGGGAGGGGCTGCGGCACCGGTTGCTGAACGTGCTGGGCACAAGCATCGCGCTCGCGGACCATCTCGTGGCGAACCCGGACGACTGGTACGTGCTGGCTGACGACGAGGTGACCACAGTGCGGCCGTCGCTGTTCGGCCTGCAGCGACAGCTGCTCGACGCCGTCGGCGCGGCGCCGCAGGATGCACTGCCCTGGGGTACTGGCGGGGCGACGGCCGCGGCCGGCGACGTCGTGCCCGCGCTCCGCTCGGCGTACCGCCGTTGCCTTCTCTTCCTCGCCGCGAGGGACCTGTCCGGCGCCATGGCGGTCGAGGACGTCGCCGCCGAGCTGGCCGACCTCGCGAGCGCCACCCTGTCCGCGGGCCTCGCCGTCGCGAGAGCGTCACTGCCCGAGAACGCCGCGCCCGTGCGGCTCGCCGTGATCGGCATGGGGAAGTGCGGCGGACGCGAGCTCAACTACGTCAGCGACGTCGACGTGGTCTTCGTCGCCGAGCCGCACGAGGGTGCTGACGAGCAAGCCGCGCTGCACACGGCGACGCTGCTCGCGAGCCGGATGATGCAGGTCTGCGAGGAGGTGGCCTGGCCTGTCGACGCGGCGCTGCGTCCAGAGGGAAGGGCCGGTCCCCTGGTCCGCACGCTGGCCTCGCACGCTGCCTACTACCGGCGGTGGGCCAAGACCTGGGAGTTCCAGGCGCTGCTCAAGGCGCGGCCGTTCGCCGGTGACCTCCCGCTCGGCCCCGATTCCGTCGACCTCGTCGCACCGATGATCTGGTCAGCGGGCGAGCGACCGGGATTCGTGCACGAGGTCCAGGCGATGCGCCGCCGCGTCGAGGGCGCGCTGCGCGGTGACACCGCCCAGCGCGAGGTCAAGCTCGGACCCGGCGGCCTGCGCGATGTCGAGTTCGCCGTCCAGCTGCTGCAGCTCGTGCACGGCCGGGCCGACGACAGCGTCCGTTCTGGGACGACGCTCACGGCTCTCGACCAGCTTGCCGCCGGTGGCTACGTGGGTCGCGAGGACGCGCGCCACCTGGCCATGGCGTACCGGTGGCTGCGCGCGGTCGAGCACCGGTTGCAGCTGCACCGGTTGCGGCGCACCCACCTGCTGCCGCCGGAGTCGGACGAGCCGGCGGTCCGCCGGCTGGCGCGATCGATGGGCTACCGCGGCGATGTGCTGCCGCTGTTCCGGCGGGAGCGGTACGGCCACCAGCGGGAGGTGCGCCGGCTGCACGAGAAGCTCTTCTACCGGCCGCTGCTCGTCGCTGTCGCTCGACTGCCCGCGGCGGACGTCCGGCTGACACCGGAGCAGGCCGGTGCGCGGCTGGAGGCGCTCGGGTTCGCGGACCCGCGGACGGCACTGCGGCACCTGGAAGCGCTCACCGCGGGCGTCACCCGCCGCGCGGCGATCCAGCAGACGCTGCTGCCCGCGATGCTCGACTGGTTCGCGGACGCCCCCGACCCGGACGCCGGGCTGCTCTCCTACCGCCAGGTGAGCGATGCCCTCGGCACGACGCCGTGGTATCTGCGCCTGCTGCGCGACGAGGGCGAGGCCGCCGAGCGGCTGGCCCGGCTGCTCGCCACTTCCCGGTATGCCGCTGACCTGTTCGTCCGGGCCCCCGATGCGGTCCGCATGCTGGGATCCGACGAGGAGCTGGTGCCCCGCTCACGAGCCTCGTTGGAGCAGGCGTTCCTGGCCGTCGCGCGCCGCCGCGACGACTGGGAGGCAACAGCTGTGGCGGTCCGGTCGCTGCGGCGCTACGAGCTGCTGCGGATCGCCTGCGCGGACCTGCTGCGGACGTCCACCACCGTGGGGCAGGCGCTGTCCGACGTGAGCGGCGCGACGGTCGCGGCGGCCCTCGAGATCGCGTCCCGGAAGGTCGAGGCCGAGCGGCGGCAGCCGCTGCCGATGCGGATGGCCGTCGTTGCCATGGGGAGGCTCGGCGGCCGGGAGCAGGGCTACGGCTCGGACGCCGACGTGCTCTTCGTGCACGAGCCCGTCGAGGGCGCGTCCGAGTCCGATGCGGCAGCCGGCGCGCACGACGTCGCGAACGAGCTCCGGCGGTTGCTCGCCCTGCCGGCGCCTGACCCGCCGCTGCTCGTCGACGCCGACCTGCGGCCGGAAGGCCGGCAGGGACCGCTGACCCGATCGCTCGACTCCTACGCGGCGTACTACCAGCGCTGGTCGCACGTCTGGGAGGCGCAGGCTCTCTTGCGGGCAGCGCCGCTCGCGGGGGACGAGGACGTGACGGCTCGCTTCCTGGCCATGGTCGACGAGATCCGCTACCCCCCAGGCGGTCTGGACGCCGAGCAGCTCGCGGAGGTCCGCCGGATCAAGAAGCGCATGGAGCAGGAGCGGCTGCCGAAGGGAGCCGATCCTTGGCTCGCGCTGAAGCTGGGTCGAGGCGGCCTGGCCGACGTGGAGTGGACGGTCCAGCTGCTCCAGCTGCGGCACGGCTCCGCCGTACCTGCGCTGCGAACGCCGATGACGGTCCCCGCCTTGCGGGCCGCGGCCGACGAGGGGTTGCTCGACAGGGAGGATGCCCGCGTGCTCGAGGAAGCGTGGACACTCACGTCGCGGGTCCGGGACCTGCTCGTGCTCATCCGGGGGAAGCCGGTCGAGTCGCTGCCCTCGAAGGGGCGGGAGCTGCTCGGAGTGGCGCGGGCGCTTGGCTACCCTGCGGAGGCCCAAGGGCAGTTCCTGGAGCACTACCGGCACCTCGGGCAGCAGACCCGGGAGGTCGTGGAGAGGGCGTTCTACAGATGACGGTGCGCAACGTTCCCGTAGCCGAGACCCGATTTCTGGTGCGCGAGTACGGCAGCGGTGACGCGACGCCGGTCGTGCTGCTGCACGGCGTCCCGGAGACGTCCTCGGCCTGGAACGGCATCGCCCCCGGCCTGGCCAGCGGCCGCCGGGTGCTGTGTCCCGACCTGCCGGGGCTCGGCGGCTCCGCCTACAGCGGGCCCTTCGACGTTCCGTCCGTGGTGGCGCAGCTGATGGCGCTGCTGGACGAGCAGCTGCCGGGCAGGCGGCTGGACCTCGTCGGTCACGACTGGGGCGGGTCGATCGCGCTGGCGATGGTCAGGGCGTACCCGGACCGGTTCCGTTCGCTCGTGGTGGTCAACGCGCCGTACCGCAAGGTCCCCCTGCTGCGTGCGGCACACGTCCCGTTCTTCGCCCTTCCCGTCGTCCCGGAGCTGCTGTTCCGGCTCGGTGGCGCGCGGGTCGTGGACGCGCTGGTCAAGGCCGCGTGGAAGAGCGACCGCAGGCTTGATCCCGAGGTGATGGCGGAGTACGTCGCTGCCTACACCGACCCTGGACGGGTGAAGGCGATGCTCGGCTACTACCGGGCCCTTGCCCGGCCGCGTGCGGCAGCGCTGCTCACCCGCAGGACACCGCGGCCGCCGTCCACCATCCACGCCGAGCGGATGCTGGTCCTCTGGGGCGCCGCCGACCCGGTGCTGCCGATCTCGGTCGGCGAGTCGGTGGTCAAGGACCTCGGTCCCGACTGCCAGATGGTCACCGTCCCCGGAGCCGGCCACTTCGTGCTCGAGGAGGCTCCTGAGGTGTGCCTCGAGACGATCCGCGAGCTCCTTGCTGCGTAGCAACGAGCGGATCGCCGGCGCGATCGCGCTCGTCCTGGCAGTGCTGCACCAGCTGCTGGACCAGCTCTCCGGGACCGACCTCGCGGCCCAGCTGGCCCGCGCCTCGTTCGCGCGGGAGGCGCCGTTCGCGCCGGTCGACTTCTCCTGGTACGGCGGGATCCACCCCTTCGGGTACTCCCTGCTGAGCCCGTGGGTCATGGCCGCGCTGGGGGTCGGGCTGTCCGGCATCTTGGCTGCCGTCCTCGGCGCGGTGCTGTTCGCCCGACTCGTCCGGGACCTCGAGCGACCGGTGCTCGTCGGCTCCCTGGGCGCGGTCTTCTCGGTGGCCGACGTCGTGAGCGGCCGCACGACCTTCGCCCTCGGCGCCGTCGCCCTGCTGGGCGCACTGCTCTGCCGCGAGCGCCGTGGTTGGCCCATCGTGCTCGGTGTCCTCACCGGCCTGCTGAGCCCTGTCGCTGCGGCGTTCCTGGGCTTCTGCGCGGCGGTCCTGGTCCTGCACCGCAGACCCGGCGGGTGGACGCTCGGGCTGTCGGCGGCGCTACCGGTGGTGGGGGTCGGCGTGCTCTTCCCGGGCGGCGGCATCCAGCCGTTCGACTTCGCCTCAGCCTCGGCGGGCCTGGCAGTGGCGCTGGGTCTCGCCGTCGTCGCGACCCTGCCGATCGTCCGCACCGCCTCGCTGCTGTACGCGCTCGCCATCCTGGTCTTCTGCCTGCGTGCGGACGCGTTCGGAAGCAACGTGCTCCGGCTCGGCCTGCTCGTGAGCGCGCCGGTGGCGCTGACGAACTACCGGCGCGGCGCGCTCCTCGGGGTGGTGGTCGTCGGCAGCCTCGCCTGGCAGGTGGATCCGATGCACGGCGACCTCACGGACGGGCCCG
>JBHEMB010000100.1:0-3328 GCA_046262855.1 Mycobacteriales bacterium
CTCCACCAAGCCGCGCTGGTGACCCGCGACGCAGCATTCGGCCAGCTGCGCGGACTGACCATCATCTGGTGACGACGCGGGCGCCGAGCCGTAGCAGGGCACAGCCGCGCCGGCGGATGCCGCCTGCCTGAGCGGGGTCGACGCGGTCGCAGCACGTCCGCGTCGAAGCAGTGAATCGATAGGCTTCGCCGGTGCACGCCATCGAGGCGAACGGGCTCAACATCGCCTATGAGCGGGTCGGGCAGGGGCCGCCCCTCATCTTCGTCCATGGGGCTGCCGAGGACAGCCGCAGCTGGCGCCCGCAGCTGGAAGGACTGGCCGATGAGTTCACGGTCGTCGCCTGGGACGAACCGGGGGCTGGCCGGTCTTCCGATCTGCCCGAGGGATTCGAGCTGGCGGACTTCGCGGACTGCCTTGCGGCACTGATCGAGGCGCTCGGACTCGGACCTGCGCACGTCGCCGGCCTGTCCTGGGGCGGCACTGTGGTGCTCGAGCTGTACCGGCGCCACCCCCGGCTGGTCGCGACCCTGATCATGATTGACACGTACGCGGGCTGGAGGGGCTCCCTGCCCGTAGCGGAGGTACGAGCGCGGCTCGACGGCGCCCAACAGATGCTCGCCGCACCGCCTGAGGACTTCGACCCCACACTTCCTGGTCTGTTCGCCAGCGAGCCGCCTGCAAAGTTTGTCCCGCTGCTGGCTGCAATCTCAGCCGACGTCCGTCCCGCGACCCTCGGACGTCAGCTGACGCTGATGGCAGAGACTGACCAGCGTGACCTGCTGCCTCGCATTGCCGTCCCGACTCTGCTCATCTGGGGGGAGCTGGACGCGCGCTCGCCGCTCAGCGTCGCGCGCCAGTTCGACGAAGCGATTCCGGACACAGAACTCGTGGTGATCGAGGGCGCTGGTCACTGCAGCAACCTCGAGCAGCCCGAGCGGCTGAATCAGGCGGTGCGCCGGTTCTGTCGCGCCCACCCGCCAGCTCAAGGCCGTTCCGGATGACCGAGTCACCTCACGACGCTCCCCGCTCCGGCTGGTAATCGCGTCCTCAACGGCCGCATCTGCCGCGGAGCGCGTTGCCCGTCGTTGGGACGGAGCCGCCACAATCTGCGCCGCCGAGCGGGGACTCCGTCCACGAGCTGGTGCTGCACAGGGCGCGTTCCGGCACGCGTCTCCCAGCGGCCAACGTCTCCGGACCAATCAGGTCAGGCCGCGACCCGCATGGGCCGAAGCCGCAGGGCGACCGCCCCCGACCTGAACTCACGCCGATCCACAAGCTCCAGCTGGATGCGCTCGCGCAGACCGGCGAGCAACGTAGGGCCGTGTCCGGCCAGTACCGGTTGCACAACGAACTCGTACTCGTCGATCAGTCCGAGCTCTGCCAACGCCAGGGGGAGCGTCACGCCACCCACCCACAGGCCCTCGCCTGGCTCCTGCTTGAGCCGCTGAATCGCTTGCTCCACGTCACCTCGCACGAGCTCGGCGTTCCAGTCGACCTCGCCAAGCGTGCTCGACACGACGTGCTTCCTCGCCCGGTCGATGGTCTCGGCAAACGGGATCTCCCGCTCGCCCATCCAGTCAGGCCACGCGCCCGTGGCCGGTCGCCGCCACGCTGACTCCATCATCCTGTAGGTCACCCGACCGAAGATCAGTGCATCGGCTCGTTCCATCTGAGCGGTCCAGTAGCGCATCGACTCATCGTCCGGGGGGAGCCCTGCCTCGTGGTGGCAGCAGCCGTCGAGCGTGACGTTGATCGAGTACCGAAGTGGTCTCATCTGGTGCTCTCCCTTGGATGGGCGCCGCGCGTTCGCCGGACGCTACAAAGACGACTGCGGCGCGCAGATCTCATCAACGCCCGCGGAGGAGGCACGCGCGACCCCTGCTGCTGAACAGGCGTGCCGTCCGCCGCGAGCCCACGCGTCACGACGTAGTCCATCCAGGCGACCGACAACGCATGTTGCTGGGTCGGCATGCTGCCTTGAGCAGGCCGCACCGGGCAGGATCAGACGCGCGAAGCGGTCCGGCGCGGCGGACGCCGGCCGAGGTCATTGTCGAGCGAGCTCGCCACCGCCTCGAGCGCCTCGCGCAGCAGCGCCATCCGCTCGGCGCCGATGCGCTCCTCCCACTCGCGTTCGATGTCGGCGATCAGCCGGCGAGCGACACGGATCTGTTCGCGGCCGCGGTCCGTGATCACCACGAGCGACGCGCGCCGGTCGCCTGGGTCGGGCTTGCGCTCGAAGTACCCCCGGGCCTCCAACGCGTCGACCAGATAGCCCATCGACTGGTTGGTCATGTGCGCCCGCTCAGCCAATACGCCGATGCGTGTGCCGCCACGCTCGATGTGCTGGAAGACAGGCGAGTGCGAGGGCGTCAGGTCGTCGAAGCCCTCCCCTGCCAGTCGTTCGAACAACTCGTCCAAGAACCCGTGCCAGCCGGTTCTCAGCAGCACGCCGATATGGACGCGTCCCTGGCCTGGCTCGATCTTTTGCGCCTCGCCCTCGTCACTGCTCATGAGTTAGCCCTTGACGACCGCCGCGAGATAGCCATACCTTCTTTATACCAGAGTCTCTGGTATTCAGTCTGCCTGGCAAGTAGTGTGTCGGGCAGGGATGACAGCGGAGGGGACACTTGATGGTCACCATCGACGCCAGGCCAGAACCCATGACGATCGCCCCCTCGGACACCGCACTTGTCGTCGTCGACATGCAAAACGACTTCGGCTCAGAGGGCGGCATGTTCCACCGCGCCGGCATCCCCATCGACGGCATCCAGGCCGCCGTCGCGCCGACAGCGCGTGCGGTCGCCGCGGCCCGCCGGGCCGCTATCCCGATCGTCTACCTGAAGATGCAGTTTGAGCCCGACCTGTCGGACGCCGGCGGTCCCGACGCGCCGAACCTCGTCCTCCACCGTCGCTTTGGGGTCGGCGACACGGTCCCGACGCCAGGCGGCGGCGAGGGCCGAACTCTGGTACGGGACACGTGGGGCACGGACATCGTGGCGGAGCTCGCGCCGCAGCAAGGCGACATCATCGTGGCCAAGCACCGCTTCAGCGGCTTCTTCGAGACCGACCTCGACGCAACGTTGACGAGCCTCGGGGTGACGTCGCTGGTATTCACGGGGTGCACCACGACGGTCTGCGTCGAGTCGACGCTGCGCGACGCCTTCTTCCGCGACTACCGCTGCCTGCTGCTCGAGGATTGCGCCGCGGAACCGATCGGCGGCGATCTCGCGCGCGGCAACCATGAGGCGAGTGTGCTCGTGATCCAGACATTGTTCGGTTGGGTTTCGGAGTCGGCGGCGTTCGAGGCGGGGCTGAGAGAGAGGGAGCT
>JBHEMB010000101.1:0-3122 GCA_046262855.1 Mycobacteriales bacterium
CGTGCGTGTGTCCGCCAAGGCCGACTACGCGGTGCGGGCTGCCATCCAGCTGGCGTCGTCGTCGGAGTTCCCGGTCACCAGCGAGTCGATCGCGACCGCGCAGCAGATTCCCGCCAAGTTCCTCGAGGCGATCTTGTCCGAGCTCCGGCACAGCGGCCTGGTGAAGAGCCGGCGCGGGGCGCACGGCGGCTACTGGCTGTCCCGGCCCGCCGAGGAGATCGGCGTGGCGGACGTGATCCGGGCCGTCGAGGGGCCGATGGCGCTCGTGCGTGGGGAGCGTCCCGAGCAGGTCGAGTACCACGGCTCGGCCGAGCCGCTGATGGAGGTCTGGGTCGCCGTCCGGGCGGCGCTGCGGGGCGTGCTTTCGAACGTCAGCCTCGCCGACATCGCCACCGGAAAGCTGCCGAAGCACATCGCGAAGCTGACCGGGGACCCCGAGGCCTGGGCCGCCCCCTGCTTCGACTGAACCCCCGCACGTCCGCGGTGATCCACGCGGCGTTTAAGCGCTTACAAGGGCCTGGAAAGTGCGCTGACTCTCCGTGGATCACCGGGCAGGGATCAGCGGAAGAGGGTCATCCGAGCCTCGGCCAAGCTCCAGTCGGCGACCTCGAAGACCGCAACGCCGCAGGTGCGCATGCCGCCGTTGGTGTCGTCGTTGGCCTCGAGCTCCCAGGCAAGCCGTTCGACCGACGGGTTGTGCCCCACCAGCACGGCGGACTCAACCGTGAGCTCCGCCAGCACCTCCCGCAGGTCCTGCTCCGAGGCCTCGTACACGCGGGGGTCGAACACGGCGTGCACGTCCCCGGGGTCGGCCAGCTCCCAGGTCTCGCGGGTGCGCGCCGAGGTCGACACGACGGCCAGCACCGGCTTCAGCGAGGCGAGCACGGGCCGGAGGGCGGACGCGTCGGCGCGCCCCCGCTCCGAGAGCACCCGGGCGTGGTCGTCGACGCGTTGCGGCTCGGCCTTCGCGTGACGCAGCAGGATCAGTCGGGGCACCCCTCTACCGTGGCACACCATGACAGGACTGCAGATCGCGATCGACTGCCACGATCCCTCCACCCTGGCCCGGTTCTGGTGCGCCGCCCTCGACTACGAGCCCGCACCGCCACCGCCGGGGCATGAGACGTGGCGCGCCTGGTACCTCAGCATCGGGGTCCCCGAGGACGAGCTCGGTGACGGCGACTGCCAGGACCGCATCCAGGACCCGGCGGGAGCCCGCCCGCCCATCTGGTTCCAGGTCGTCCCGGAGGCGAAGACCACCAAGAACCGCGTACACCTCGACATCGTGATCGGTCGCGGTCTCCCCAAGCCGGAGCGCATCGAGGTGGTCGAGCAGCGGGCCCGCGCCCTCGAGGCGATCGGCGCCACCCGCGTCAGCGTGCTCAGCGAGTACGAGGACCACTACGGCGTGCAGCTCCGGGACCCCGAGGGCAACGAGTTCTGCATCACCTAGGGTCGCCGCATGGACGTCCTCGTGCTCGGCGGCACCTCCTTCGTCGGCCGGTGGATCACCCAGGACCTGCTCGACCGCGGCCACCCGCTGACGCTGTTCACCCGCGGCAGGACGGGCGCCGACCTCTTCCCGGGTACGGCGAGAGCCACCGGCGACCGGGACGCCGGCGACTACGAGAGCATCGCCGGTACGACGTGGGACGCCGTCGTCGACGTCAGCGGCTACGTGCCTCGGCACGTCGAGCAGGCGGGCAAGGCCGTCAGCGCGGGCCGCTACCTGTTCATCAGCACCGGCTCCGTCTACGACCGGCTGGCCGGCAGGGACGGTATGACCGAGGACAGCCCGCGGCTTCCGCCGTACCGGGACTCGGAGGTCGTCGACAGCGACACCTACGGTCCGCTGAAGGTGGCCTGTGAGGACGACGTGCTGAGCCTGCACGGCGACGGCGCGACGATCGTGCGACCGGGTGTCGTGGCCGGCCCGTACGACCCCACGGACCGGTTCACGTGGTGGACCAGGGCCGAGGGCACCGTCGACGTGCCGGGCCGGCTCGACCAGCCGGTGCAGGTCATCGACGCCCGGGACCTCGCGCGGCTGGTGACGCTGCTGCTCGAGAGGGACCAGGCCGGGACGTACAACGCTGTGGGTCCCCAGCCCGCCGTCACGCTCGGCGAGCTGGCCCGCGTCTGCGGGGCGTCGGAGCTGGTGGAGACCGAGACGAAGCCCGGTTTCCCACTGGTCCTGCCGGACGCGACCTGGGACGTGATGTTTCGGCGCAGCGCTGCCGCCGCCTTGGCCGCCGGCATGCCGGCGACGCCGCTCGCGACAACAGCGGCCGACACGCGACGCTGGGATGTGGAGCGCGGACTGCCTGAAATTCCTTTGCCGTAAGGGATGTCGGGGGCACACTGAGCACATGGAGAGCTGAGCCTTCGGTCGTCGCCCATGTCACAGAGGGGAAGGAGGTTCAGGGATGTCCAAGGACAAGCAGCGTCGCGAGACGAAGAAGCCCAAGAAGGGCAAGGCCCCCGTCGCGACCCCGCGGCCGGTGGTCCAAGTACCGCCAAAGAGCGATTAGCCGGCCTCGGGCCGGACGGGTCTAGCTCGGGAAGCCCTCCGGGAACAGCGCCGTCATGGCGGTCTGCAGGTCGAAGTAGTCGTGCCAGCTCGAGATCAGACCCTCGCGAAGCTGGAAGACGCCGGCCACCGGCAGGTCGTGCCAGGCGCCGTCCTTGAGAAAGCGGTCGGTGCGCTCGTTCATCACCAGGTCCCCGTTGGCGACCTCGTGGTGGACGAGCCACTCCGAGTCCTCGCACAGCGACAGCAGCATGTCGCACGTGTCGCGCATGGCGTCCTTGCCCTGCACCGGCGGCAGCATCATGTTCTGGTACTCGAGGTCGTCGGTGACCAGACCGAAGGCGGCGTCGTAGTCGCGCTTGGCGCAGACCTTGAGGAACTGGTTGACCACGTCCAGGTTGCTCACATCAGGACCTTTCGCATCGACCGGTGCTCGATCCCGGCCTCGAGGTAGACGTCGGTGTAGGGAACGTAGCCGTAGCGGTCGTAGAAGCCGAGCGCATGCACCTGCGCGTGCAGCTCGACGAGGGTCAACCCGCGGTCGCGGGCCCGGTCTTCGAGCACCCGCAGCACGGCGGCGCCGACGCCTTGG
>JBHEMB010000102.1:0-15397 GCA_046262855.1 Mycobacteriales bacterium
CGCCCTGGGCGACCTTGAGGACGAGGTAGACCTTGTCCTCCCCCTTGATCGTGCGCGTCTCGATGGCCTCGATGAGCGCTGCTCCATGGTGCGGGTAGACGACTGTCTCGCCAACCTTGAACGTCACGTGGTGGTCCTCTCGCCGACTACCAGGTTAGCACGTCCGGGCCTCGCCCCGAGGTCCTCGAGGAGGGCAAACCCGCAGGTCAGAAGGCACATCCGTGTGTCCCCAGCCTTCGAATGGCCCTTGACAAGAGTGCCTTCCGGATGCAACGACATGCCCCGATGACGACGATGACGAGCCCCACGATCGGCCGGCTGGTGCAGGCCTGCCATCCGGGCCCGACGGTGGCCGTCACGGCCCTCGCGACCGCGCTGGCCGGCTCCACGGACGCCCGCCCCGTCCGGGTGGCCCTGGCCTTTCTCGCCGGGCAGCTGTCCGTCGGCTGGAGCAACGACTGGGTCGACGCCGACCGTGACCGGGCCGTGGCACGGGGCGACAAGCCGGTCGTGCAGGGACTTCCCGTCGCCACGGTCCGGACCGCCGCGCTGCTGGCCCTGACGGCCTGCGTGCCGCTCTCCCTGGCGCTGGGGTGGCGGGCCGGGATCGCTCACCTGGTCGCGGTGGCCAGCGCCTGGGCCTACAACCTCGGGCTCAAGGCGACCGTGCTGTCCTGGGCGCCCTACGCGCTGTCGTTCGGCCTGGTCCCCAGCGTCGTGACCCTGGTCCGGCACGTCACCGCGCCCTGGTGGGCCACGACAGCCGGTGCCCTGCTGGGGGTGGGCGCGCATGCCGCGAACGTGCTGCCCGACCTCGACGCCGATGCGCGGACCGGAGTCCGGGGGCTGCCGCAGCGACTGGGGGGCCGCGGGGCGTCGCTGCTGGCAGGGGTCTGCCTGGTCGCGGCCAGCCTCGTGCTCAGCCCGCTTGCCGTCGTACCCGCTGTTGCCGTGTTCTGCATCGGGCTGTGGCGCGGCGGTCGCGCGGTGTTCCTGTCCGTCATCGGCGTGGCCGCCGTGGACGTCGGGCTGCTGCTGCTCCGCGGCGCCGACCTCGTTGCGGGTGGGTGACACTGGACGCGTGAAGCGCGCACTCCTCGCCGTCCTGCTCCTCGGCCTGACAGCCTGTGGCGGCCACTCGGGGACGAAGGCCGTCGCTCTCGGCTACCACGGGGTCGAACCGGACCCGCAGCCCACCCGCCCGGCGTTCGTGCTGACGGACCTGACCGGGGCGCGCTACGACTTCCACGCCGAGACCAAGGGCCGGCCGACGTTCCTGTACTTCGGCTACACGCACTGCCCCGACGAGTGCCCCACGGCCATGGCTGACATCGCCATCGCACTGCGCAAGGCGACCGCGGACGTGCGGAAGCGGGCCGTCGTCGTGTTCGTGACGACCGACCCCAAGCGGGACACCCCGGCCGTCTTGCGCAGGTGGCTCGACCAGTTCTCCACGGACTTCGTCGGCTTGCTCGGGACGGCGCAGGAGATCGCCCGGGCCGAGACCGCTGCAGGGGTCGAGATCGCCGAGCCGGGACCGGCCATCCCGACCCTGCCCGGCAGGCCGGACGCGCACCCGACGGAGCCGGGCGCACCCATCAGCCACAAGCACTCCGGGCCGCTTGGATACTCTGTCTCGCACTCAGCGGTGATCCTCGCCTACGACGCAGCCGACCGGCTCCCGGTCCTGTACCCCGGGGGCGTGACTCCCGCCGACATCGCCAACGACCTGCCCCTGCTGCTCGACCCGGCGCGGGCCCACTGAGCTAGGAAAGGACCGCCTCCGTGAGGTCCCGCGTCGTGTCCGCCGCCCTCCTCTCGAGCGCCCTGCTGCTCACCGGCTGCGGCACCGGCCTGCAGGCGACGACCTACACCAAGGAGCGGTCGCCCCGCGACTTCGACGGCCGCTCGATCGCCGACCTCGAGGTGCGCAACCTCGGCATCGCCGCGCCCGCGACCGGCACCACCATCGCCGCGACCGACACCGCTGTCCTCAACGGAACGGTGGTCAACACCGGCGACACCGACGACTCTCTCGTCGGGGTGGAGACCGACATCGCCGGCTCCGCCGCCATCCTGCTCGACGGCAAGCCGGCCGGCGAGGTGCCCATCCCCGCCGGCGGTGACTCGGGCGAGCTGACGATCAGCCTCTCCGCCCTGAGCCAGGACCTGCACGTCGGGCAGTACGTCGACGTGACGCTGGTCTTCGCGCACGCCGGCCGGCTCCCCGACCTGCAGGTGCCGGTGCGGATCGGCGACACCGGACTGTCCGACCGGACGCCGGCGCAGGACCCGTACGAAGGCGCGGAGTAGCACCCGTTCGTCGGCGCAGGCCCCTAGCCTGCCGCTGTGGCCAAGCCTCTCGTCGCCAAGCCCGCGTTCCGCTGCACCGAGTGCGGCACGACGGTCTCCAAATGGGTCGGGCGCTGCCCGGAGTGCCAGGCCTGGGGCAGCATCACCGAGGGCGGGGTCACGCGCGTCCGGCTGGCCAGCGGCCCGGTCAGCACGCCGGCGACCCGCATCAGCGAGGTCAGCGCGGAGGACGCCCGATCCCGCGCCACGGGTGAGCCCGAGCTCGACCGGGTGCTGGGCGGCGGCCTCGTGCCCGGCTCCGTCGTGCTGCTCGCCGGCGAGCCAGGCGCCGGCAAGTCCACCCTCGCGCTGTCGGTCGCGTCAAAAGCGGCCGGTGAGGGCAGGCCCACGCTCTACGTCACCGGCGAGGAGTCGGCCGCCCAGATCCGGCTGCGCGCCGGCCGCACCGGTGCCCTCAACGAGCACCTCTGGGTGGCCGCGGAGACCGACCTCGCGGCGGTCCTGGCCCACATCGAGACGGTGCAGCCAGCACTGCTCGTCGTCGACAGCGTCCAGACCATCTGGTCCGCCGAGGTCGAGGGCAGCGCCGGCGGCGTGACGCAGATCCGCGCCGTGACGGCAGCGCTCATCGGGGTCGCCAAGGAGCGTGGGATCGCCACGATCCTGATCGGCCACGTCACCAAGGACGGCAGCATCGCGGGGCCGCGGCTGCTCGAGCACCTGGTCGACGTCGTCCTGCACTTCGAGGGCGACCGGCACTCCACCCTTCGGCTGGTGCGCGCCGTCAAGAACCGCTACGGCGCGGCCGACGAGATCGGCTGCTTCCAGATGACGGAGGGCGGCATCGAGGGACTGGCCGATCCGTCCGGGCTGTTCCTGTCGCGTGCCGAGCGGGCCGTGCCGGGCACCTGCGTCACGGTCACCGTCGAGGGCCGCCGCCCTCTGCTGGCCGAGGTGCAGGCGCTGGTCTCAGCTGCCTCCGAGAAGAGCCCGCGCCGGGTCACGTCGGGGCTCGACAGCCAGCGGGTGGCGATGGTGCTCGCCGTTGCCGAGAAGCGCGCCGGCACCGACCTCGCCGGCAAGGACGTGCACACCGCGACCGTCGGCGGCATGCGCGTGACCGACCCCGGCTCCGACCTGGCCCTCGTCCTGGCGGTCCGCTCAGCGGTGCGAGACGACGAGATCCCGACCGGCCTGGTCGCCGTCGGGGAAGTGGGTCTGTCCGGCGAGGTCAGGACCGTCCCGGGGGTGCAGCGCCGGCTCGCCGAGGCCGCCCGGCTCGGCTTCACCGCCGCGGTAGTGCCGTTGGGCAGCGGCACCCCGCCACCGGGCATGGAGGTGCTGGAGGTCGTGGACGTCGACACCGCACTGCGCGCAGTGTCAGCCCTCAAGGGCCGGGCCCGCCGCAGCGTCCCCCGCCCCTGATCTTGCCGGGTACGGCGGGGCGGCGCGCGTGGCTCGTGATCGAGACGTGACCTCAGCGCAGCGCGATCGGGACGTTCGCGCTCCCTAGACTGGCGCTCACCCTCGGGGAGGAGCGTGCGTGGCCGGCAACACCGACGACCTGCTGCGCGCCACGCTCGCCGCGGTGGCTCCGGGTACGGCACTGCGGGACGGCCTCGAGCGGATCCTGCGCGGCAACACGGGGGCGCTCATCGTGTTGGGGCACGACCGCGCGGTGGAGACCATCTGCACGGGCGGCTTCGACCTGGACGTCGACTTCTCGGCGACCCGGCTGCGCGAGCTGTCGAAGATGGACGGCGCCATCATCGTGGCGGGCGACATCTCGAAGATCGTGAAGGCCAGCGTCCAGCTCGTACCTGACGCCTCGATCGAGACAGCCGAGACCGGCACCCGGCACCGCACAGCGGAGCGGGTGGCCAAGCAGACCGGCTACCCCGTGATCAGCGTCAGCCAGTCGATGCGGAGCATCGCGCTGTACGTCGACAACCGCCGCTACGTCCTCGACGACAGCGCGGCGATCCTGTCCCGCGCCAACCAGGCCCTCGCGACGCTCGAGCGCTACAAGCTCCGACTCGACGAGGTCGCGGGCACGCTGTCCGCGCTCGAGATCGAGGACCTCGTCACCGTGCGGGATGCGATGGCCGTCAGCCAGCGGCTGGAGATGGTGCGGCGGATCGCGACCGAGATCGAGGGCTACGTCGTGGAGCTGGGAACGGACGGCCGGCTGCTGTCGCTGCAGCTCGAGGAGCTGATGGCCGGTGTCGAGGCCGAGCGCGAGCTCATCGTCCGCGACTACCTCGTGACCGGCGGCGGCCGCAAGGCGCGCAAGACGCAGGACGCGCTCACCGAGCTCGATGCGCTGTCGGGCACCGACCTGCTCGACCTCTCGGCCCTCGCCCGCGCCGTGGGCTGGACCGGCGGTGCCGACCAGCTCGAGGTCGCCGTCAGCCCGCGCGGGTACCGGCTGCTGGCGAAAGTCCCGCGGCTGCCGAACCAGATCGTCGACCGGCTCATCGAGCACTTCGGCGGGTTGCAGAAGCTGCTGGCCGCGAGCATCGACGAGCTGCAGGCGGTCGAGGGCGTCGGCGAGACCCGCGCCCGGTCGGTTCGCGAGGGCCTGTCGCGGCTTGCGGAGTCCAGCATCCTGGAGCGCTACGTCTGAGGCTCCGCGCGCAGGCGACGATGTGAACTCCGCCCTGTCAGGACGCGGTGGAACGCCCTTTGTCCACGCGAACTGCCTTGCGGGCGGCCTGGACGCGGCGGCGGACCACGGTGAGCACCACTGCGTCGAGCAGGCAGAACGCCGCGACCCAGCTGGCCCAGGCAGGGCCGACCAGCGCCACGACGACAAAGCCGAGGGCGAGCACCAGCATCAGGTCCGAGGCGGCCCTCAGGCCCTTCACAGCACGGCCTTGCGCGCCGCGTCCACCATCTGCGGCAGGTCGACGAGGAACACCGGGCCGGTGCTGCCGCGCAGGACCTCGACGACGTACGACGGCAGCTCGTCACCTGCGGCTCCGCCCTGACCGAGCTCGTCCTCCTCCACCACGGCCCGCACCCGGTCGACGGCGACTCCGACGAGGTTGTCCTCGGAGCTGCCCTCCATCACGAGCACGTCGCCGCGCGACTCGGAGGTGGCGCCGACCCGCAGGTCGAGGACGGGCAGCGCCATGCCGCGGAGGTCCAGCACGCCCGCGAGCGGCTTGGTCATGCCGGGCAGGTCGGCGAGGCCCTCGAGCCGGACGACCTCACGGATCGAGGACAGCGGCGTCGCGTACTCCCGCTCACCGAGCACGAAGGTCACCAGACCCGCGTTCATGAGACCTCCTCCACACGGCCGCCGACGAGCCGGTGCTCAAGCTGACGGCACAGCTGTGCCAGCTCCTGCACGCTACGCCCACCGAGCTCCTCGGCGGTCGCATCCGCGGGCTGCAGGCCAAGAGTGTCGGCGGCAGCGCCGTAGGCCCGGGCGGCCAGCACCGGCTGCCCCAGCCGGTCCATGATGCCCGCGAGCAGGAAGTGCGCGAAGCCGCGCTCGGGCTCGAGGTAGACCGCCTTGCGCAGCTCGACCAGGGCGTCCTCGTCACGACCGAGGTCCACCAGCGCCAGGCCGCGCAGGTAGAACGCCTCCGCCCGCAGCGGCGCCTGCACGCTGGCGTCTGCGGCCAGCTGGGCCGCCTCGGCGTACAGTCCGGCGGCCAGGGCGCTGCGAGCCTGCTGCACGAGGGTGTCGACACCAGCGACCACCGGGACAGCGGCCAGCGCGGTCCGGCGCGACTCGACGCGGCGCTCCTCGACAGGGGGCATGGCGCCCTCGTCCACGGTGCGGCGGTCGGGCAGCACCGCGCGCCGCTCGGCCTTCTTGTCGATGCGCCGGTAGACGAACGCCGCCGAGTCACCCGTGCCCAGCGTCACGAGGCGGAAGTCCTCACTGACCTGCCAGAGCGTCTCCGAGTGCCCGAGGAACAGGTAGCCGCCGTCGCGCAGGCAGTGGTGCAGCCGGCTCATGAGCGCGCGGGTGGTGTCGCGCCCGAAGTAGATCGTGACGTTGCGGCACAGGATGAGGTCGATGCGCTCGGACGGCGCGAAGGGCACCGCCTCGGTGACCAGGTTGTGGTGCCGGAACTCGACGAGCTCGCGCACCTCGGGGCGCACCTCGTGCCCGCCGTCGGGCGCGGCCATGAAGTGCCGTGCCAGTTCCTCCGGCGACGCCATCTGCACGGCCCGCGCTCCGTAGCGGCCGGTGCGCGCCGCGGCGATGGCGCGGCTCGACACGTCGGTGGCGACGACCTTCACGTCCCACCCCGCCGTGGAGGGCAGCAGCTCGCGCAGCAGCATCGCGATCGAGTACGGCTCCTCGCCCGTCGAGCAGCCCGCGCTCCAGATCCGCAGCCGACGACCGTTCTCCTCGGCATGGCGCAGCAGCTCCGGCAGCACGTGCAGCCGCAGCGCGCGGATCTGCGGGGGGTTCCGGAAGAAGTGCGTCTCCTGGATGGTCACCTCGTCGAGCAGGTGCTGCCGCTCGACAGGGTCCTCGAGCCGGCTCAGGTACGCCGGCACCTCGCGAAGCCCCGCGGCCCGCATCCGCTCCGCCACCGAGTACGCCATGGACTCCCGGCGCGCCTCATCGAAGACCAGCCCGGCCGCCCGGGACAGCAGCGCGCGCAGCGCCTCGAACTGCTCGTTGCTCAGCGAGATCTTCATGACCGGCCGACTAGACCGAGGACGGCAGGAGCGATGTCATCCAGCGCGAGCTGGCGCTCCACCGCGTCGAGGGCGAAGGCCGCCTGCGGCATGCCGTAGACAGTGCTGGTCGCCTCGTCCTGGCCGAACGTGGTGGCTCCGCGGGCACGCATCGCCTTCAGGCCCTGAGCACCGTCGCGGCCCATGCCGGTGAGCAGCACTCCGACCGCCTCCGGGCCGAGGGCATCGGCGACGGAGGCGAAGCACTGGTCGATCCCGGGCACGTGGAACTGGCCTGGCTCAGGGTTGACGCACAGCACCCGCAGCCGGTCGTCCTGGACGAGCAGGTTCTGGCCGCTCGGGGCGATCGTGATGGTGCCGGGCTGCAGCCGTCGGCCGCTGCCGCCCACGACCACGGGCAGCGGCACCAGCTGGTCGAGCCAGGCGACGAGGCCGGGGATGAAGCCGTCGGCCATGTGCTGCACCACGAGCACCGCCTGCTCGAGGTCGGGCGGGAGCTCCCGCAGGACGGTGTGCAGAGCCTGTGGTCCACCGGTCGAAGCGCCGATCGCGATGAGCCGGACGCCAGCCCTGGCCTCGAACTCCTCGACCACCGGGGTGGTCCGGGTCAGACCAAGCCGCGGCGTGGCGTGCACGGCGTCGCGGGTGCGCAGCTTGCCGCGCGGGTGCGTGATGACCCGCACCCGCGACGCGACCCGCAGCTTCTTGCGGATCTGGTCCGCGTACTCGTCGAGGCTGCCCGTGTCGTCCGGCCCGGGCTTGGCGAGCACGTCCACCGCACCGGCGGCGAGCGCTTCGAGGGCGTTGGCGCTCTCCTCGCCGCCGACGTGCGCGCTGTAGACCAGGATCGGGGTGGGACTCGCGGCCATGATCCGCTCGATCGCCTCGATGCCGCTCATCACGGGCAGGTCGAGGTCCATGAGGACGGCGGCGGGGCGGAGCCGGGCGACCAGCGCGACGGCCTCCTTGCCGTTGCGGGCCTCGCCGACCACGGTGAAGTCCGGGTCCGCCTCGACGGCAGCGCGCACGAAGCGTCGCTGCACCGGCGAGTCGTCGACGACGACGACCGCAGTCGGCGTAGAGCGGGCGGCCGACGTCATGCCACATACCTCGAGAGCGCCTCGACCAGCTCGCCGACCGGGCCTTCGGGCAGGGCGCTCTCGACCTGCCTGGCGAGCCGGGCGATCTCGGGCTCGCCGACGATCCAAGCGCCGCTGGCCAGAGCGTGGGCGTCCCTGCGGGCCGCCTCGAGATCGCTCCCGGCGGTCAGGCGCGGCAGCCGCCGGCGTACCTCACCGGCGAAGGCGCGCCGCAGGTCGGCGAGCACAGCAGGCGGCACGGCACCAGCGACCGACTGACCACCCACGTGCACCCCTTGGTCTCCCACGCGTGTGTGTCGTCCGGATTGCCCTCCTGCTTGAGGAGAGCGAGCCTATCGGAAGTGGAACACGACCCTCGGGCTCGTGAGCGTGCCCACCGTTCCGGACACCTGGTAGGTCCCAGCCGCTGCCTGCTGACGGGGGGCGGGGCAGCCAGGCTGCGAGCGCTTGCCGGACCACGCCAGCACCACGACCGTCGTCGCCTTACCGGGCGCGAGCCGCGTCGGCTTGCTGTCCTGCCCCTCCGTGCAGTCGTCGCTGTTCCACGTCCGAGCGGAGCCGCTGACCACCTGCAGCGACACCACCTTCGACCCGAGGTCGCGGGTGCAGGCGGCCGCTGACGTGTTCGTGATGACCAGGGTGAAGCGGGGGCTCTCCCCGATCTGGTACGTCGAGGCGTCCGTGGCCACCGCCAGCCGCAGATCGCTGTCGGCGCAGAGCCCCCCGGCGGTCGCCGGCGGCCGGCTGCTGGTGGGGCGCGGGCTGGCGGTGGGTGACGGCGTCGTCGTGGGGCGCGGTGTCGTCCCCGTCGGCGTCTTCTGGCCGTCCCCGCCGGCGCAGGACTTGAGGAGCAGCAGCACCACGACCACGACGACGAGCAGCACAGCCCGGCGACGCCAGTACGTCGAAGCCGGCAGCGGTCCCACCGGGTGCATCACCACGAGCGGACCCTATACAGCCCCGCCGGCACAGCCGGTCCACAGCCCCGCCGGCACAGCCGGTCCACAGCCCCGCGGCACAGCCGGTCCACAGCCCCGCCGGCGCGCTCGGTGATTGGATGCGAGGGTCATGCCGTTCCGACCCGCCCTCGTCGACTGGTACACCGAGAACGCCCGCGACCTGCCCTGGCGCGCCCAGGGCACCTCGCCGTACGCCGTGCTCGTCAGCGAGGTGATGCTCCAGCAGACACCGGTGAGCCGCGTCGTCCCGGCGTACCAGGCGTGGATCGCGCGCTGGCCGGATGCCCGCGACCTCGCCAGCTCGCCGAGCGGCGAGGCCGTGCGGCAGTGGGGGCGGCTCGGCTACCCGCGGCGGGCACTGCGGCTGCACGCGGCGTGCACTGCGGTCGTGGACAGGTACGGCGGTGAGCTGCCGACCACGGTCGACGAGCTGCTGTCGCTGCCAGGAGTCGGCGACTACACGGCGCGAGCCGTGGCCGCTTTCGCCTTGCGCCAGAGGCATCCCGTCGTCGACACCAACGTGCGCCGGGTGGTGTCGCGGCTGGTCGAGGGGGTCGCCGACGCCGCCGTGACGAAGAAGGACCTGGCCCTCGTCGAGGCGCTGCTGCCGACGGTCGAGGAGGACGCCGCCACGCTGTCGATCGCCCTCATGGAGCTCGGTGCGATGGTGTGCACGTCCCGTGCGCCGCGCTGCGCGGCCTGCCCGGTGGTGTCCTGGTGCAGCTGGCGGGCCCTCGGTTCACCGCCGCTCGACGCACCCGTGAAGCGGCCGCAGGGTTACGCCGGCACCGATCGGCAGGTCCGCGGCCGGCTGCTCGCGGTGCTGCGGGAGTCCGCCGTCCCGGTGCCGGCCGCCGAGCTGGAGCGGGTGTGGCACGAACCCGTCCAGCGGGCCCGGGCGCTGGGCGGGCTGGTCGCCGACGGCCTCGTCGACCCGCGGCCCGACGGCTGCTTCGCGCTCCCACCCTGACCTTGCGTCATAGCCGCCCCGCCTGTGTCAGGGCCACCTGCGATGACGCAGCGGAAGGGCCGCCCCCACCTCGGGGACGGCCCTTCCGGCGTACCTGCTGCTAGGCCTCTTCGGCCGAGCCACCCTCGACGGATCCCGCCAGGTCGACCGGCGGGGCGTCCGGCACGGTGACCGGCTTGTCCTCGCCGCGGAAGGTGAACTTGGCCTCCTCCACGGCGTCCTCGATGGAGCCCTCGACGTCGACCACCACGATCTGCCCGGCGCTGAGCGAGCCGAACAGGATCTGCTCCGACAGGGTGTCCTCGATCTCGCGCTGGATGGTCCGGCGCAGCGGCCGGGCACCGAGCACCGGGTCATAGCCCTTCTTGGCCAGCAGCAGCTTGGCGGTGGGCGTGACCTCCAGGCCCATGTCCTTGTTGCGGAGCTGGGCGTCCACGCGGGCCAGCATCAGGTCGACGATCGTGACGATCTCCTCCTGGCTGAGCTGGTGGAACACGACGATGTCGTCGATGCGGTTGAGGAACTCGGGCCGGAAGTGCTGCTTGAGCTCGTCCTGCACCTTCGTCTTCATCCGCTCGTAGGCGCCGACCTTGTCGTGGTCCTTCTGGAACCCGAGGTTGAACCCCTTGCCGATATCCCGGGTTCCGAGATTGGACGTCATGATGAGGACGGTGTTCTTGAAGTCCACGATGCGGCCCTGGGAATCGGTCAGGCGACCGTCCTCGAGGATCTGCAGCAACGTGTTGAACACGTCGGGGTGCGCCTTTTCGACCTCGTCGAACAAAACCACCGAGAACGGCTTGCGCCGCACCTTCTCGGTCAGCTGTCCGCCTTCGTCGTAGCCGACGTACCCGGGCGGGCTGCCGACCAGGCGGGACACCGTGTGCTTCTCCATGAACTCGCTCATGTCGAGCGTGATCAAGCTGTCCTCGTCGCCGAACAGGAACTCCGCCAGGGTCTTCGCCAGCTCGGTCTTCCCGACGCCGCTCGGCCCCGCGAAGATGAAGCTGCCGCCGGGCCGCTTCGGGTCCTTCAGACCGGCCCGGGTACGGCGGATGGCCTGGCTGACGGCCTTGATGGCCTGCTCCTGGCCGATCACGCGCTTGTGAAGCTCGTCCTCCATGCGCAGCAGGCGGGCGGTCTCCTCCTCGGTCAGCTTGAAGACCGGGATGCCCGTCCAGATCGCGAGGACCTCGGCGATCTGCTCGTCGTCGACCTCGGCGACGACGTCCATGTCGCCGGCCTTCCACTCCTTCTCGCGCTGCGCCTTCTCCGCCAGCAGCGTCTTCTCCTTGTCACGGAGGGACGCCGCCTTCTCGAAGTCCTGCGCGTCGATCGCGGACTCCTTGTCGCGACGGACGCCGGCGATCTTCTCGTCGAACTCGCGCAGGTCCGGCGGCGCCGTCATCCGACGGATGCGCATCCGGGAACCGGCCTCGTCGATGAGGTCGATCGCCTTGTCCGGAAGGAAGCGATCGCTGATGTAGCGGTCGGCCAGCGTCGCGGCCGCGACCAGGGCGGCGTCGGTGATGGAGATGCGGTGGTGCGCCTCGTAGCGGTCGCGCAGCCCCTTGAGGATCTCGATGGTGTGGGCCAGCGAGGGCTCCCCGACCTGGATCGGCTGGAAGCGGCGCTCCAGGGCAGCGTCCTTCTCGAGGTGCTTGCGGTACTCGTCGAGAGTCGTGGCACCGATCGTCTGCAGCTCACCGCGGGCAAGCATCGGCTTGAGGATGCTGGCCGCGTCGATCGCGCCCTCGGCAGCACCCGCACCGACGAGGGTGTGCAGCTCGTCGATGAACAAGATGATGTCGCCGCGGGTGCGGATCTCCTTGAGCACCTTCTTCAGCCGCTCCTCGAAGTCACCGCGGTAGCGGCTGCCGGCGACGAGCGCACCGAGGTCGAGGGTGTAGAGCTGCTTGTCCTTCAGCGTCTCCGGGACCTCGCCCTTGACGATGGCCTGCGCCAGGCCCTCGACGACGGCGGTCTTGCCGACGCCCGGCTCGCCGATGAGGACAGGGTTGTTCTTGGTACGGCGGGACAGCACCTGCATGACCCGCTCGATCTCCTTCTCGCGCCCGATGACCGGGTCGAGCTTCGACTCGCGCGCGGCCTGCGTCAGGTTGCGGCCGAACTGGTCGAGCACCAGGCTCGTGCTGGGCGTCCCCTCCGCGGGACCGCCTGCGGCCTGCGGCTCTTTGCCCTGGTAGCCACTCAGCAGCTGGATGACCTGCTGGCGGACCCGGTTGAGGTCGGCGCCGAGCTTCACGAGGACCTGGGCAGCGACGCCCTCACCCTCGCGGATCAGACCGAGCAGGATGTGCTCGGTCCCGATGTAGTTGTGGCCGAGCTGCAGCGCCTCGCGCAGGCTGAGCTCCAGGACCTTCTTGGCGCGCGGGGTGAAGGGGATGTGACCGGACGGCGCCTGCTGGCCCTGCCCGATGATCTCCTCGACCTGGTTGCGCACACCCTCCAGCGAGATGCCGAGGGACTCCAGGGCCTTGGCGGCCACGCCCTCGCCCTCGTGGATGAGGCCGAGCAGGATGTGCTCGGTCCCGATGTAGTTGTGGTTGAGCATGCGCGCTTCCTCTTGCGCAAGCACGACCACCCGGCGGGCTCGGTCGGTGAACCTCTCGAACATGTCTCGCTCCTCACGAGGCGGATGCCTTACAACGTCCCCGCCTCAACCGCACACTAACGCCGGGCGGGACGGTACGACTGCACAGTCCCGGACATTGCCCGGCACCCGTGACAACCGGCGGGGAACGCGGCTCGTTCCCACAGGGACTCCGCTGACCGCGAACAGCTCCTGGGAATAGCCCCGGTTGCCCGGCACCGCAACGATGTGAGGGGCACCGCGCTCGAGCGCGGTGCCCCTCACATCGTCGGGGCGGGAGGCCTAGTGGGCGGCCTCGTAGGCGGCGACCAGGGCTGCCGACAACCGGCCGCGCTCGCTGACCTGATGGCCGTGCGTCCGGCCCCACTCGCGGATGGCGACGACTCGGTCAGGGCTGCCGGCTCCGCCCTTGCCGGGCGCGGTCTTGCGGCGGGAACCTGCGCCCGCGCGCCCTGCCCGCCGCGCGCTCCCGACGTACGGGGCGAAGGCGTCCCGGAGCTCGGCCCCGTGCGCGTCGCAGACGTCGATCTCGTAGGCCGCCCCGTCGAGGCTGAAAGTGATGGTCTCGGTGCCTTCTTCGTCGTCATCGTGCAGGTCGCACACGAGCAGGACCTGAACCTTCTGCGCCACTTTCTGCCTGCTTTCTCACGTCGCGCCATAGTGGGACGGGACAAGAAAAGCCCAAATGCGGCCGGAAGTAAAACCCGAACCGCCGACAATAGGCCTCAGGAAGGAGGCCGTACCAGTGGAAAAAGCAGCGTTTCGCGGATCGGGGAACCAGTGAGGAGCATGACCAGTCGGTCGAGCCCCATGCCTTGACCGCCCATCGGCGGAGCTCCGAACTCGAGCGCCCGCAGGAAGTCCTCGTCGAGCTGCATCGCCTCGGGGTCCCCGCCGGCGGCCTTGATCGACTGCTCGGTCAGCCTGCGGCGCTGCTCGACAGGATCGACCAGCTCGGAGTATCCGGTGGCGAGCTCCGTCCCCCCGATCACGAGGTCCCAGGCCTCCGCCAGCCTCGGGTCGTCGCGGTGGTCGCGCGCGAGCGGCCGCGCGTCCACCGGGTAGTCACGGACGAAGGTCGGCTGGATCAAGGTGTGCTCGACGAGCTTCTCGAACAGCTCCAGCGCGATCTCGCCGGCGCTCCACCCCGGCTGCAACGCCACGTCGTGCTTGTCGGCGAGCGCGACGAGGTCCTGCGCGCTGGTTCCGGCGTCGACCGGGACACCGACCTGCTCGCTGACCAGCTCGAACAGCGTCGCCGACCGCCACGGCTGCTCGAGGTCCACCTGCCCGTCGCACACGATCGTCCGGCCGACCGCCCGGGCGCAGGCCAGGACCATGTCGCGGGTGAGCTCGGCCACGGTGTTGTAGTCGCCGTAGGCCTCGTAGAACTCCAGCATTGTGAACTCGGGGAAGTGGGTCGCATCGATGCCCTCGTTGCGGAAGTTCTTGCCGATCTCGAAGACCTTGTCGATGCCGCCGACAACGGCCCGCTTCAGGTAGAGCTCAAGGGCGATGCGCAGGGTGACATCGAGGTCGAGGGCGTTCACGTGCGTGTGGAAGGGCCGGGCGGCTGCACCGCCGTGGACCAGCTGCAGGACCGGGGTCTCGACCTCGGTGAAGCCGAGCCCGTGCAGCAGCTCACGAACGGTCCGGATGACGGTGGAGCGGTCCCGCACCATCTGCCGGCTCTCCGGGTTGACCGCGAGGTCGACATAGCGCTGCCGGATCCTGGTCTCCGGGTCGGTGAGGCCCTTGTGCTTGTCGGGCAGCGGCCGGAGCGCCTTGCTCGTCAGTGCCCAGCTGTCGGCGAGGACGGAGAGCTCGCCGCGCTTGCTGCTGATCACCTCGCCGGTGACCCCGATGTGGTCGCCGAGGTCGACGTCGCTCTTCCAGTCAGCCAGCCGCTGCTCCCCAACCCTGTCGAGGCTGATCATCACCTGGATCTGCGACTCGCCCTCGCTGATGGTGGCGAACGCCAGCTTGCCGCTGCCGCGGCTGAGCAGCACCCGTCCCGTGATGCCGACGATCTCGCCCGTGAACGTGTCGGTCTCGAGGTCCGGGTGCTTGGCGCGCAGGTCCGCGATGCTGGTCGTCCGGGGGTAGCCCAGCGCGTAGGGCGGGGTGCCGGCAGCGCGCAGCCGGTCGTACTTCTCGCGCCGGACGCGGACCTGCTCGGGAAGGTCTGCTGCGTCGTCCAAGGGCGTGTCGCTCACCTCCGAGAGCCTATCGGCGCCGGCTCACGGCCCTCCGGCGCCGTCAGCCCCGGTGGACAGCGTCGGTACGGCGGGCGAGCCGACGAAACCGGTCGCGGTCAGCAGTTCTTCTCGTAGACGAGTCGCAGGCCGATGAGGGTCAGGTCGGGCTCGTGCTCGTCGATGGACTCGCAGAGGTCCGACATCAGGTGGGACAGCCCGCCGGTGGCGATGACCACCGGGTTGGCACCCAGCTCCTTGCTGATCCGCTCGACCATGCCGTCCACCTGCGAGGCGAACCCGTAGACGAGCCCTGACTGCAGCGCCTCGACGGTCGTCTTCCCGATGACCGACCGCGGCTCCGTGAGCTCCACCTTGAACAGCCGGGCAGCGCGGGCTGCGAGCGCGTCGACGGAGATCTCGACACCCGGCGCGAGCGCCCCGCCGAGGAACTCGCCGTTCTCGCCGACCACGTCGAAGTTGGTGGACGTGCCGAAGTCGACGACGATCGCCGGGCCGCCGTAGAGGGTGTGGGCCGCGAGGGTGTTCACGATCCGGTCCGGGCCCACCTCCTTCGG
>JBHEMB010000103.1:0-2627 GCA_046262855.1 Mycobacteriales bacterium
CAACTACACCTACCACGACGACGTGCTGCTGGGAAACACCCGACGCAATCAACACCACCGCGGGTTTTGCTCCGCACCAGTCACCAGCAGCCCCCGGGATGGCAATCCTGGTGGCCGCTACGGGAGGGTGGGACCAGGCCGGTCCCACCGATGGCTGCCGGACGAAGCGGTGGAGCGTCCGGGCACTCCTGGTCGTCGGTCAGGACACCCGTTCAGAGGTCTTCCGCAGGTCGTGGGCAGCGTCGTGGGGCAGCCTCTGCGGTGTGCTGGTCGCTGCGCGCCTGATAGCCGTGGCGTAGGCGGTCACGGCGAGCGCGGCGGAGGCAACGGTGACGAGTCCGAGCGGGACGGCGTTGTCGGCGCCGCTGAGGCCAACCAGGGGTGCGGCGAGGCCGCCGAACGAGAAGCGGGCGAGCCCGAGCAGTGACGACGCGGTGCCGGCGAGGTCGGGATAGTTCGCCAGGGCGAGCGAGGTCGCGGGTGGGGAGGTGACGACGACGCCGCTGACCATCGTGAACAGCGAGACCACCACGGCGATTAGGGGCAGGTGCAGGGCTGCGGTGGCCAGCAGCTCGCCGGCCCCGAACACGCACATGCCGAGCCCAGTCACCAGGGTGTCCTGCTCCGACCACCGTTCGGAGAGCCGGCCGCCGAGGTAGCCGAAGACCACGAAGCCGAGGGAATTGAGGCCGAACGCGAAGGAGTACTCCTGGGGGGAGAGCCGGTAGATGCCCTGCAGCAGGTAGGTGGCGCCGCTGAGGTAGGCGAAGAGGGCGGCATTGGCGAAGCCGGTGACCAGCACAGCGCCCCGGAACACCCGGTCGGCAAGCAGGCGCCGGAAGTCGTGGGCCATGTGCGTCAGCTCCCCGGTGACGCGGTGCTCGCAGGGCAGCGTCTCGCGGAAGACGACGATCGAGACGATGGGGATCGCGACACCGACCGTGGCGAGGAAAAGGAACAGGCCGCGCCAATCGGTGACGGAGGCGAGCTGCCCACCGATGACGGGACCGATGATGGCCGCCAGTCCGGCGAGCACGGTCAGCTGACCGTAGTACCGCACCAGTCTGGGCCCGGAGTAGAGGTCGCGGCCGGCTGCTTGAGCGATCACGATGCCGACGGCGCCGGCGAGGCCCTGGACGAACCGGGCGGCGATGAGGGTCTCGATGGTGGGGCTGAGCGCGCACAGCGCTGAGGTGACGACATACGCGACGACGCCGGCCAGCAGCGGGCGGCGGCGGCCGAACCGGTCGGACAGTGGCCCGGCGATGACCTGTCCAATGGCCAGCCCGAGCAGGCACGCGGTGACGGTCAGCTGCGCGGTCGAGGTGGCCGACTTCAATTCGACGGTGAGCGCGGGCAGCACGGGCAGGTAGAGGTCCATGGAGATCGGACCGAAGATCGTCAGCAGGCCCAGCACGACGGCCACTGCGCGGCCGACCGCCTGTTCAGGCGTCCCTGCCGGGTGGTCCGTCTTGGTCGCCGCCGGGTCGACGTTCGTGAGCGTGGCCGTTACGCTCGTTCCTTCCATGTGTAAGAGGTGCCGCCCGGCCCAGCTTCCGCAGAGCGGGGCGGGCGGCATCGCAGTGGGGGTTTACAGCTGCAGCAGGGCCTTGATGGCGCGGCGCTCGTCCATGGCCTGGTAGCCCACGGCGGCTTGCTCAAGCGGGAGGCTCAGGTCGAACACCTTGCCCGGGTCGATCTGCCGGTTCCAGATCAAGTCGATCAGCTCGGGCAGGAAGCGGCGCACTGGTGCGGGGCCGCCGTGCAGGTGCACGTGGGAGAAGAACAGCTCCTCGCCGGGCAGCTGCACGTCGTGGGCGACACCGACGTAGCCGACGTGACCGCCGGTCCGGGTGGAGCGAATGGCCTGCGTCATCGACTGCTGGGTGCCGACCGCCTCGATGACCGAGTGCGCGCCGAGCCCGTTCGTGAGGTCCTTAATCCGGTCCACGCCCTGGTCGCCGCGCTCGGCGACGATATCCGTGGCCCCGTACTCGAGGGCCAGCTTCTGGCGGGGCTCGTGACGACTCATCGCGATGATGCGGTCCGCGCCGAGCTGCTTGGCCGCCAGCACGCCGAGCAGGCCGACGGCGCAGTCACCGACCACCGCAACGGTCTTGGCGGGACCGGCCTCGGCGGCCACCGCACCGAACCACCCAGTGCCGAGCACATCGGAGGCCGCCAGCAAGCCTGGGATCAGATCGTCCGACGGGACGTCCGGCGTGGCGACCAGGGTGCCGTCAGCCAGGGGGACGCGCAGGTACTGCGCCTGGGCGCCCAGCGCTCCCATGCCCTCGCGGTGAGTGCACGAGCTCTGGTAGCCGGCTCGGCAGATCTCGCAGGTGTTGTCGGAGGCAAAGAACGAGCCGATCACGAACTGCCCTGGCCGCACGTTGCTGACCTCGCTACCGACCTCCTCGACGATGCCGACGTACTCGTGGCCTATCGGCGAGGGCCCGGTGATCTTCTCGATCCCGCGATACGGCCACAGGTCCGAGCCGCAGACACAGGTGGCGGACAGCCTGATGACCGCGTCGGTCGGGACGAGGATCCGCGGATCCTCGCGTTCCTCCACCCGGACGTCACCGGGGGCGTGCAGGACAGCACCACGCATGATGGTTCTCCTC
>JBHEMB010000104.1:0-12716 GCA_046262855.1 Mycobacteriales bacterium
GAGACCGGCTACTGGCGGCCAGGTGCTGGCGACCGTGACCTCGAGGTGCTCATCACGCACCCGTCAGGATTGCTGGAGCTCTCCGTGGGCGAGGTCACCTTCCACAAGATCGAGGTCGTCAGCGACCTGCTCGCTCGGACCGAGACGGCCAAGGAGGTCACGGCGATCTCACGGCTCTACGGCATGGTCGACGGCGACCTCGCCTACGCCCTCGACATGTCCGCCGTCGGCAAGCCGCTGCAGCCGCACCTGTCGGCGAAGCTGCAGCGCGAGGACTGACTTCCGCGAAGGTCACACACGCGTCATCCTCGACCGCTAGGGTCGCCGCCGTGAAGCGCCTGCGTCGTCGACTGCGCCATTACCGGCATGCCGTGCGACCCCCGCACGGCGGTCGGCTGCGTCGGACGCAGGACTTCTTCCTGCTGCTGATCGCGCTCGGCGTGCTCGGGCTCGCCTACGACGTCCTGCAGCGCTGACCGGTCTGTCAGGGGTTGCGTCGACTGGCCGGTACGACGGCGGGGCGAGGGCGCGCCCGTTCGGCAAGCAGGTTGTGCAGCGGTACGTCGTACAGGCGCGCGGTCTCCGACAGTGCCTGCATCTCGTCCGTGCCCCCGGAGCCGCGCCAGGCGAGCTCGTGCGCCCAGAGGACGGCCAGCGGGTCGGCGGGCCCCTGCGGCTGACCCAGGACGTCTGTGACGGCCTTGCGGTAGACCGAGGCAGGCCTGCGTAGCCACGTGTTGCGCACATCTGTGCTTCGGCGCCAGCGCATCCGAACTCCAGCCCTCCGGTCGACTCGTCCAGAACAGCATGCCGTTACGCCGAACGGGTGAACGCATACCCCTCGGATCCCGGTTGGATGTCGGAGGCACACAGACGAGGACGGGGTTGGCGGTGCGCGCGGACGTGAGGGCGGTCGAAGACGGCGGTCTGCTGGCGATACCTCAGCAGCGGCCGCCAGGTCGCCGGCCCGAGGGCGGCACGCCTGAGCTGTGGATGCAGCGGTATGCGCGACGGGCGATGGCCTATGACGCGCTGGCTCTCGTGGTCAGCGGCCTCGCGGCCGTGTTCCTGAGGTTCGGGGGCAACGACCCGCAGCTGCAGAACGGTTTCTCCTACGTTGCCCTGGCCCTCGGCACCACGTTGGTCTGGCTGGCCGCCATCGCGTTCAGCCGCTGCTACGAGACCCGGTTCCTCGCCGTCGGCACCGAGGAGTACCGCCGGCTCTGCTCGGCGTCCCTGCGGTTGTTCGGCATCGCCGCCTTCGTCGCCTACGCGTCGAGGACCAGCGTCGCCCGAGGCTTCACGCTCGTCTTCCTCCCACTCGGACTCCTCGCCCTGCTCGCCGGCCGTCGGGCGCTGCGCGTGCAGCTCGTCCGCGCCCGGCGCCGAGGGCGTGCCTTTCACCGCACCATCGCGGTCGGCAGCCCCGAGCACGTCCGGGACTTCCTGCTCCGGCTGCCTCCCGACAACGAGGACGGGCTGCGGGTCGTCGGCGCGTGTCTGACTGACCAGCCAGGGCTGCACGAAGCCCTGCCGGCGGGCGTTCCCTACCTCGGCACGACCAGCGATGTGCTCGGTGCTGTGGCGCTGCTCGGAGCCGACACCGTGGCGGTTGCCCCCGGCCTCGACACGGAAGCGTTGAGGCTGCTGGCGTACGACCTCGAGGGCACCGGTGTGCACCTCACCGTCGCGCCGGCGCTGGTCGACGTCGTCGGCAACCGGATCAGCATCCGGCCGCTCGCCGGTATGCCGCTGCTGCATGTCGACGAGCCCGAGTTCGGAGGCGCTCGCAAGCTCGTCAAGGGCGTCTTCGACCGCTGCGTCGCGCTCGCGGCTCTGGTGGTGCTCTCGCCGGTGCTGCTCGCGGTCGCTGCCGTGGTGCGCTGCACCAGCCGCGGGCCGGCGCTGTTCACGCAGACCCGGGTCGGTCAGGACGGGCAGCTGTTCTCCGTCTTCAAGTTCCGCACCATGGTCGTCGACGCGGAGGCGCTGCTCGCCGAGCTCGCCGCGCTGAACGAGGCCGACTCCGGCATGCTCTTCAAGATCAGGGCCGACCCGCGGGTGACGCGGGTCGGCCGAGTCCTGCGGAAGTGGTCGCTGGACGAGCTGCCGCAGCTGCTGAACGTCGTCCGTGGCGACATGAGCCTGGTCGGGCCCCGCCCGCCACTGCCGACCGAGGTGGAGCGCTACGAGGGGCACACCCACCGGCGGCTGCTGGTGAAGCCCGGCATCACTGGTCTGTGGCAGGTCAGTGGCCGCAGCGACCTGACCTGGGACGAGTCCGTGCGTCTCGACCTGCAGTACGTCGAGAACTGGTCGCTCGGACTCGACATGGCGGTGCTGGCCCGGACCGCGCTGGCCGTCGTGCGCAGCGCAGGCGCCTACTGAGGTCCCACCGCCCTCGGTGAGGCTTTTCTAGTCTTGTAGCCATGGGGAATCTCCGGCGTGTCCTCGGCGACGTCGCGCTTGCACTTCTGGCCGTGGTCGTGCTGGTCGGCGTCGTGGTGACGCTGCAGAGCAGTAGCGAGCCAGCCAAGGTGGCTTCCGTCTCCGAGCGGCCAGTCGCGTCTGTGTCGCCGAGTCCCACGGCCCTCACCACGGCGACTTCGACGCCGACTGCCGACCCGCGAGAGGTGGCCGTCGTCGGCCCTGACCTGGTGGCCCTCAGCAGTGAGCTCGAGACCGCTCTGGGCGGATCCGTCGACGCTGTCACCTCGACCGAGCAGCTGAGCTCGATCGACCGGGCGCCCGACGTCGTGGTCGTGCAGATCCTGGCCGGGACCAAGACCAGCGCGCGGACCGCCTCGGCCCTGGCGGCGGTCGCCGCTCGATGGCCGAAGGTGACCATCGACGTGGTCGGCCCGTTCAGTGCGAACGACCGCAAGAGCGCCGAGGCCGTGCGGAAGGCCTGCACCGGCAAGGCCACGTTCGTGGATCCGGTTACCCTGCACTGGCGGGCCGACGCCACGACAGCAACGCTCAGCGTCAGCGACCGGGCGGACGTCGCCACGGCGCTCGCCAAGCTGATCAGCGCCTGACACGACGAAGGCCCCCGACCTGGCCCGGCCAGACGTGCGGCGACTCAGCGAATCAGCGGGTCGGCAACGGCGGGAGGTAGGCCTGTCCGTCGAGCACCGTCGTCATGAGCCCGGCGTACGCCATCTCGCCAGTGAACGCGTTCACGACGGTGATGGTGAAACCGCCCGGCGACGTCACGCGCGACCCCGTGTGCGCGCCGCTGAGCTGCAGGGCGCTGTGGAACGTGACCGGCCCGGCGGCGCCGCCGGCGTTCGTCACGCTCTCCGTGCCGCTGAGGACGTTCTTGCCGTCGTCGCTGAACGCGTCGTAGACGGCGCTGACAGCGATGACCTCGGCCTTGTCAGGGCTCTCCACGACGACGACCGTTGCGGAGCCGGAGTGCTTGCCGGACAGCGTGTAGGTGCCCGAGGGGACGTGCGGCCGGACCGGGTCGGCGTCGCCCGGCTTGTACGGGGTCGCCCACGGCACGAGGTCCGGCAGCGTAGGCACCGTCAGCGGGCGCAGGGGCTTGCGCTGGACCAGCTGCGCGACCAGCGCCCGGTACTGCCGACCCTGCTTCGCCGAGCACTCGACGACACCGGTGGTGCCCTCGCAGTCGGGCGCCACCGCGTTGTTCTGGCCGAAGACGACGCGGGTGCCGTTGGGTGACCAGCGGGGGTCGGCCTGGGTGCCCCAGTTGGGGTCGCAGATGCTGTTGGGGGTCCGCTCGGTGTCACGCCCGGTGCACGCGTTGAGCTGCTGACCCTCGTATCCGTCCCGTTCGGGGAAGCGGTCCAGCAGGTACGGCTGGAAGAAGCGGTGCTCGCCGTTGCGGTAGCCGGATGCCGCGGCACCACCGGACGCGAGCAGGACCTGGTTGATAGGCGGAACGCCTGGCAGGCCGGCGATGTAGTTGAAGCGGCCGTGCTGGCGCGCTTCGAGTGCGACGGTCCGCTTGTCGTCCGGCGACACGTCGACCGGGTCGATGTAGGAGGGGTCTGCCGTCCGGCGCTCGCTCAGCGCGCCCTTCGTGAACAGCTCTGTCGCGCAGATGTCGGTGTTGTTCGACGACGCGTAACACATGCCGACGACCCGCCGGCCGTTGCCGGTGAAGCCGCGGAGCTCGCCGACGGACCCTGCCCGGTGGTTCTGCAGCTTGGCCGGGTCGTGCGGGTCGACGCGTACGAAGGTGTCGTTGAACGCGCCGGTCGGGCTGAGCAGGAGGTTCACCCGCTCGACGTCGTAGCGGGGTGCGACGGGCGTGCCGGTCGTCGGTGCCGCGTGGAACACCAGCCGGCCGTAGTAGGCGAGCTCGTCGAGGCGGGTCGTCTTGCCGGGGTTCGCCGGGTCGACGCCGCCGAGCGGGCCGAGCAGGATGTGGCTCCACGCGACGTGTACGCCGTCGGGAGCGAGGCGCACCTCACGCATGCTCCCGCCCGGACCAGAGCCGTCCGCCGCGTTGGCCCAGCGGATGGGGTAGACGTGCACGTTGTCCGGCGTGCAGTCGGCGGAGGCGAGCAGGTACGGCCTGCAGTCGACGATGTTGGTCCCGGCCAGGATGCGCTTGTCGTCGGGGAACGTCTGCGGGTAGCTCAGGTCCGCGGTCATGCCCCGCTTGTTCGCGGCGGGGGTCCCGCAGGTGAGGCACTTGACCGTCTCGCCGTTGCCGAAGGTGCTCCCGTCGCCCTTGGCCAGGGTGACCTGGGCACCGCTGAACGGACTGCCCGTCGGCGCGCCGGCATAGGACGCGACCAGGGCGAACGTGCGGCTGTCGCTGAGGAAGTCGCCTACTTGTCCGCCCGAAATGCAGCCGGTCTTGTCCGGGCAGGTGCCGTCGGCGGCGACCGTGCCGCCGAGGTCGACCTGCTTCACGACGACGCGCTCCCGCGCCGGCGCCGGCGGGACGGCGCCGGCCCTCGAGGTCGCCTCCGCGCCCTGCCACAGCATCGGTGCCGTGACCAGCACCGCGATCGCACCGACCCAGAGTCGAGGGTGCGCGCGCACGAACGTCGACATCCGACCTCCTCGCGGGGTGGAGGTCGAGGAGCCCCTCGACCGCCGCGCTCCCTGCGCCCCGTTGACATGCGTATGGAACACGTCCAGCCCCACTGACGCAAGGGTCCTGGCAGATTTTGTAGTGGATCGCTCTCCGCGGATGCTCATTGAACTCTGATTTCGGGAGAGCGCTGTTCTCCCTTAGAGGGGGCTGAACAGGGAGCCATAACCCTTCGTGCCACGATGGAACCGCCCCTACGGCGACCGCAAGAGCGCCGAGGCCGTGCGCAAGGCCTGCACCGGCAAGTCCACCTTCCTTGATCCGGTGACCTTGAACTGGCGGGTCGACGCCACGACGGCGACCCTCAGCGTCAGCGACCGGGCGGACGTTGTCACCGCGCTCGCCAAGCTGATCAGCGCCTGACACGACGAAGGCCCCCGACCTGACGGTCGAGGGCCTTCGCTGCTGTCTAAGCGTTACGCGGGAACGAGAGCCTTGCGCCTGCGGCCCGCCAGCACGGAAATGGTGCCGGCACCGACGAGGCCGACGCCGAGCAGGGAGGCCGCGCCGATCTGGAAGCCCGTGAAGGGCAGGTCGCTGGCACTGGTGCTGCCGACCACCGTGAACGGCACCGAGACGGACCGGGTCGTGCCGAAGAACGGGCCGGTGAACACCACGGAGTGCTGGCCGGCAGGCAGGTTCGACGGGACCGTGAAGGTCACGACCGCCTCGCCGGCGGAGTTCGCGCTCGTGGTCGCGATCGAGAACGGCGTCGAGTGACCGGTGGCCTTCACCTTCTTGCCCTTGTCGAACTGGCCCTCGCCGCTGCTCGCGGTGAGCGGCTCGCCCGGCGTGACAGTGGAGTCGCTGACTGCGGGCTTCTTGCACTGGCCCGGGGGGTACGCCGGCCGGCCGCGCTCAGGCGCGCAGCCAGGACCGGGAGGCGCCGCAATCGCGGGAGCCGCGCTCAGGACGGCGAGGCCGGCGACGGCCAGGCCAGCCAGGGCTCGGGAAGTAGTGCGTGCCATGTGGTCAGGTTCCCCTCGGGTGCAAAAGCGCAGGCATGTGCGCGTGTGCGCCATGCCAGATTGGAGTCAGTCTGCCTTATCTCGGCTCGTGAGGACAATCTCTTCAGCAAGGCGAACCAAAACCTGGCTTCCGTGCCGTTAGGGTGCGCTGGCTTCGGCGCCGTTACGGTGGCCCCATGCGACGCCGTCTGCTCGTGGCCGTCGGCGTCACGCTCGTGGGCGTGCTGGCCTGCCTGGGATGGGCCGGCTGGAAGGCGATTCAGGCGCGCCAGGACCTGACGACAGCGCAGGCGCAGATCCGCGCTGTCCAGGCAGACGTCCGCGCCGGCCAGCTCGAGAACGCGCGTAACGCCCTGCCCCACCTGCGGCAGCTGCTGGCGCGCGCCGGGTCCCGTGTGGACGGGCCCGCCTGGTCCGTCTCCACCCATGTCCCCGTGCTCGGCGGCAGCTACCGGGCCGTTCAGGACACCGCCCGCGCGGCGGACCTCGTCGCAGCGCAGGTGCTGCCACCGCTCGTCGACGCCCTCGACACCGCCCGCAACCGTCACCTGCTGCGTGACCACCGAGTGGACCTGGCGGTCATCAGGCAGCTCCAGAGCCCGGTGCAGCGGGCCGCACGCGCCTCCGAACGGGCGCGCAGCATGGTCGACCGGCGACGGGGCTGGCTGCTCCCGGCTCTCAAGACCAGGTACGACGAAGCGCGCGGCGCCATCGACGACCTCGACGACAACGTGCAGACCGCCGACCGCGCGCTGGGCATCGCGCCGCAGATGCTCGGCGCCGACCGACCGCAGCGCTATTTCGTCGCGGTGCAGAACAACGCCGAGGCCCGGGCGACCGGCGGCCTCATCGGGGCTTTCGCGATCCTGACGGCTGACCAGGGCACCCTCAAGCTTGAAAGGACTGGGATCGGAAACCAGGACTTGACCCGAACCGAATCCGCCGTTGTCACGCTCCCAGGCGCCGCCAGCACCTGGCAGGACATCGGGTCGACCAAGGCCTGGTTTGACGCCAACCTGACGCCGCACTTCCCCGACGTGGCCCAGACCATGAGCGCCCTCTGGCAGCACCAGTCAGGTCAGCAGATCGACGGCGTCATCGGTCTTGACCCGGTGGTCATGAGCACGCTGCTTCAAGGCCAACGGGCGATCACGCTCCCGGGGGGAGGCCACGTTGATGCGGCGAACATCGTCGACTTCGTCTGCCGTCGTGAGTACGTCGACTACCCCAGCAGCAAGGTGCGCAAGCCGCTCCTGCGCGACCTCGCCACCGAGGTCTTCAACCGGGTCGTTGCCGGCGGTGATGCCGTCGGCACCTTCCGCCGGCTCGCGAAGGCCGGCGGGTCGGGACACCTGTATCTGTGGACCCGGCACGAGGCGTCGCAGCGAGTGCTCGCCTCCGAAATTGTCGGCGGCGCCTTGCCTCCGTCCGGCAGGCCCTACTTGAGCGTCCTCACGCAGAATTTCGGGGGCAACAAGCTCGACTACTTCATTCGCCGAGAAATCAGTGTCACGTCTGCTCGTGAGGGTGGAATCCACGTCGTCGTCAAGCTGACGAACCAAGCACCGTTGGGACTGCCGCTCTACATGACGGTGCGCTCTGACCGGCCCGATCCCCCGGTTCCCTATGGGACTGCGAGAATCAACCTGGCTGTGTACGCGGCGGGTCAGAGTGTGTTCTCGGGGGCCACGATCGACGGAAGCCCGATCCTGTTGTCACCTGACACCGATCACGGCCTCGCTCTCGGCACCACCACGGTGGAAGTCGCTCGTGGGAGGACGCTCACTGTCGCCTTCGACGTCTCCGAACCGTCCGGGACCCTTACCTACCGGCAGCAGCCGCTGGCGCGCGCTGACGTGCGGCACTTGAGGATGCCGCACCTACTGGTCGGCAGCTAGATCGCCCGCGGTTGGGACTAGGCTGGCGCGATGCCCGGATTCGCGCGGTCAGCGCTGGCGGGCGCTGCAACCACGGCCAGGCCGACGGTCGTCGTCAGCGAGGCCCTGCGTGCAGCCCCGTCAGAGGGAGCGCAGGTACTCACGTGCGAGATCGCCGCGCACGTCCAGCAGACCCACGGCGGGGAGGCCCTGGGGCCTCGGTCCGAGCGCTCCCCGCTGTTCGAGGGCGTGTTGTCGGGCCGGTGGTTCGGGGTCAGGGGGCTGCTACGACTCGCTCGTCGGCGTCGGGCCTTCCTCATCTACGTGCCGCAACACGGGCTGACGAAGGCCACCTTGCTCCGCGCCATGCTCATCACCCTGGTTGCCCGCCCGTGGCGACTCGACCTCGTGGTTCTGCAGCAGCACACGACGCCCCCTCCCTCTCTGCGTCGGTTCGCCCAGAGCTGGCGCTTCGTCGTCGCCACCCAGCAACAGGAGCAGGCACTGGGCGGGCAGGGCTTCGTCATCGGCAGGCTCATGCCGCGCGTGCCCAGCAGCAAGGTCAGCACGGCTGAGAGCAAGCACGTCGCGCGGCAACGGGTGGGGTGGCAGCCAGGAACTCACTACCTGCACGTCGGCCACGCGAGGCGGGGGAGGAACCTGCGGGCGCTCGCACCTCTCACCGAGGACGGCGACCTGCACCTGGTCCTCAGCGCCTACCGGCCGGTCGAGGAGGGCTCGCTGCCCGCAGCTGATGGACACGTGGATGTCCATCGCGGCCCGTGCCCGGATCTCGCGGATCGGTACCGGGCGGCGGACGTCTACGTCTTCCCGACGTTCGACATGAACGAGGTGATCGGGCTCCCCATGTCGGTCTTCGAGGCGCTGGCGAACGGCACCCCCGTCGTGGCCCGACGCAGCCCCGCGCTCGAGCGCTGGCAGGACCAGGCGGGGATCACCCTTGTCGACTCCGACGCCGAGTTGCTCGAGGTCGCCGAAAAGACGGCTCGGGCCGCGGCTGGGGCGGACGTGCTTCAGCCCGCCGCCGTGGCGACATGCTTGGCCGACCTGGCACCCTGCCAGCAGGGCCCCCGGTAGGTTCTCTCGGTGTTCCTGTTAGCCCTCAGCGGTGTGGATGGTTCCGGTAAGTCCACGTTCGCTTCGGCCCTCGTCGACCAGCTGCGCCGCGACGCCCCGGACCTGGCGGTGGCCCGGTTGTGGCTCCGGTACTCACCGCGACGCACGGCGCCTGGGGCACTGAGCAGCACAGTGTCGGCTGAGCACCGCGGCCATCCGCTCAAGCGGTCCATGCTGCGGCTGGGTCTGGCGCCGGCCTGGGTCCGCAGCAACGCGGCGTTGTACCGCCGTCAGCTTCAGTGGCAGCTCGGGGCCGCACACGGACTCGACATCGTCGTCGCAGACCGCTTCGTGCTGGACTTCCTGGTCGACCAGCTGGCGAGCGGAGCCCTGCGGGTCGGGGACGCAGCGGCCGTCGCGGCGACGCTCCCGGGCGCCGACACGGCGGTGCAGCTCGACGTCGATGACGACGAGCTGGTGCGCCGCCTGAAGCCGGGTGACGACGCCGACCGGGTCCTGGTGCAAGCCGGGAGATACCGGCAGCTTGCCGCCGCGCTGGGCATTCCGGCCCTGGACACGCGCGATCCCGAGGCCGTGCGCGGGACTGTGGAACGGGTCCTTGCGGTGGCGCGATGAGCCGCACGCGGCTGCTGGTCCTCGGCGTCGATGGGATGGACCACGACGTCGTGCTGCGTCTCGGCGCCTCGCAGCTGCCCCACTTGCAGCCGCTGGTCGCCGTGTCCCAACCGCACTCCTCGACGTTCCCGCCGGACTCCGTGCCGTCGTGGACGACGATGCTGACGGGCGTCCCGCCGTGGGAGCACGGTCAGCTGCACTCCAAGAATTACGTGTTGGACGCCGCGAGCGGCCCGGAGGTCGCTAGCCTCGCCGGCCGCGAGGACCGGTGCTTCTGGAACGCGCTGCCCACCGGCGCGAAGCTCGCGGTCATCAACCCGTTTCTGGCGTTCCCGGCTTTCGAACCACTGCCCGGTGGGGTCATGGTGAGCGCGCCGTCCTTCAGCGAGCAGCCGCCCAGCGTCGTCGACCCCAAGGCTGAGCTGGTGGGCAGGCCCCCGGCACGGATGGGTGGCTTCACCAACGTCCCGCGGCAGCGTGACATCGCGGAGTTCGGAGCGGACACGCTCGCCCTCGCCCAGGAGCAGTTCCACTACACGCTGGCCCAGCTCGAGGCAGGGCGTTGGGACGCGGTCTTCCACACGAACCTCACCGTCGACCGGATCGAGCACTTCGCCTGGCGGCACTTCGACACCACCGATCCCACGCACCCGGGCGCCGAGCACGCCGACCTGGTGCCGGCGGCCTACCGTCAGGTGGATCGCTTTCTCGCCGACGCGAAGGCGCTGTGCGCGCCCAACGTCGAGGTCGTCGTGTTCAGCGACCACGGACACGGCCCCCGGGCGTCGGTCGGCGTGAACCTCCAGGAGATCTTCCGCCGCGAGGGGCTCTACCTGATCGAGACCACGCCTGCCCGGCGGGCGGTGGAGACCGCAAGACCGCTCTGCTCTCCTACGCACCTCGCTGTCACGCGGAGGACCCGGTCATCTGGCTGGCGCGCCGAATGCCCGGGAAAGCTGCGTTGAAGAGCGGCAAGGTCGCAGGTAAGCCGCGGTCGGGCTCGGTGAAGGTCCCCGACGTCGCGGGCAGCAACCCGTTCGGCGGGGTCGCGACCGGCGGCGACGACGTTGTCACTGCGCGGGTCGTGGAGCTCCTCGAAGGACTGCAGCACCGTGGTCGGCCGGTGGCGAAGTGGGTGCGCCCTGCCGAGGAGGTGCTCTTGACGGCCGACCTCGGCCGCTCGTACCCGGACATCCTCTTCGAGTTCCATCCGCAGTTCGCCCCCACGTGGAACATGTACGGGCCGGTCTTCGCTCCCATCATCACGCGGAGGCGGCTTTCTGGTGGACATACGCGTCGTTCGGTGTTCGCGACCAGCGCCGCGGGAGTCGCAGCACCTGAGGACAGCCAGGGCGTGCACGCTGCGCTGCGCGAGGTGTGCAGCCGGCTGTGAGGATCCTGCAGGTCAACAAGTTCGGCACCCGGACCAGCGGTGCCGACAACTACTTCCTCGACGTCGGCGCGCGCCTGGCCGCCGGTGGTAGCGAGGTCGGGTACCTGTGCATGCGACCGGCCGCTGTCCCGGCTGACGCGCCTCTGTTCGAGGTGCCGGATGTGGAGTTCCACGGGGACAAGAGCGCTCGCGACCAACTAGCCGCCGCCCGTCGTGTCCTCTGGTCGCGCGAGGGCCTGGTGGCCATGCGCGCGGCTCTGCGCACGTTCCGGCCGGACGTCGTGCACCTGCACAACTACGCACACCAGCTGTCCAGCAGTGTGGTGGCCGCCGCTTACGAGGCCGGGGTCGCCACGGTCGCCACGGCGCACGACTACAAGCTCATCTGCCCCGCGTACACCGCGATGCGGGACCGCGAGCCGTGCTTCCGCTGCGCACCCGGCAACCCGTCTCACTGCGTCGGCGGCAGGTGCCTGCACGACTCGCTCACATGGAGCACGGTGGCCGCGGCCGAGGCCGCGTTCGTCCGCCGCGGTCGCGACACGCGCGTTCCCGGCACCGTGCTCGCGCCCTCGCAGTACATGGCAGACCGGCTGAGCGGCAGCTGGTTGCAAGGCGCGGGCGTCCGCGTGCACGTCCTCCGCAATCCCATCGAGGCCGTCTCCGTCGCGGCTCCTGTCGGTCGCCGCGAGGGTGCGGGGATCTACGTCGGACGGCTCGCCGCCGAGAAGGGCCTGGACATCCTGGTCCGGGCCGCTGCCGCGGCGCGCGTGGAAATCGTCATCGTTGGGGACGGCCCCGAGCGAGACAGCCTGGAGAGGCTCGCCCGCGAGCTCGATGCTCCGGTGCGCTTCCCCGGCTTCCTGACTGGGGCAGCGCTCGAAGCGGAGTGGTCGAAGGCGGGCTTCTTCGCGATGACCTCGACCTGGCCGGAGAACGCGCCCCTTGCGCTGCTCGAGGCCCTGGTCCGCGGACTGCCTGCGCTGCTGGCTGACATCGGAGGCTTGCCCGAGCTCGTCGGTCGGTATGGTGGAGGGCGGCTCGTCCCCCCCGGAGATGTCGGTGCAGCGGCAGCACAGCTGCCCAGTCTTGCCGCGGGAGACGTGGCTGCAGCCGACGTAGTGGCCTTGACCAATGCCCTGAGCTGGGACGCGCATCTTGTGACGCTTTTGTCGCGCTTTGAGGAGGCCGCAGGTGCGCATTGACATGATCGGGGCCCGCAGCCTCCCAGCGCGTCACGGTGGCCTGGAGGTCGCGGCCGAGCAGCTTTCAGTCGAGCTCGTGTCCCGCGGACACGACGTGCGCGCCCTCATCGACCGGGTGGAGGGTCCGCGGGACCACGCCGGCGTCCGCGTCGAGGGAGTCAGGAGCGTGCGGACCAAGCATCTGCACGCCATCACCCAGACGGTGGCGTCACTGCCTCCGGTGCTGCGCGCCCGCCCCGACATCGCGCACTTCCACGGCGTCGGCCCAGGCATGCTCGCGACGGTGCCGAGGCTGCGCCGGGTGAAGTCGGTCGTCACCGTCCAGGGGCTGGACTGGGAGCGCGACAAGTGGAACGGCGCGGCGAAGACCGTGTTCGGCGCGGGCGTCGGTGCCTCGCTGCGGCACGCCGACGAGGTCATCGCCGTCAGCCGCGCCATCCAGCGCTCCATCAAGGAGCGGTTCGACATCGAGGCGCACTACATCCC
>JBHEMB010000105.1:0-6139 GCA_046262855.1 Mycobacteriales bacterium
TCCATGGAGACGCAGATGCTCCAGACGCAGCTGTCGCAGGTCCTCAGCTCGCTGCCGGAGCGCAGCGCGATCGTCGTCCGGATGCGCTTCGGCCTCGACGACGGCCGCCCGCGCACCCTCGACGAGGTCGGCCGGCACCTCGGCCTGACCCGCGAGCGGATCCGCCAGATCGAGCGCGACACCCTCGCCGAGCTCCGCATGGAGGGCCGCGCCGACGGCCTCAAGGAGTACGTCGCCTAAGCAGCACCCTGACGAGCCCGCGCGTGGTCGCGTGCAGCATCAGGAGATCCGGAGCTACCTGGTACGGCGGGGGCGCACCGGCCCGACCTCCCGGGACGCGCTCGAGCGGCTCTGGCCGGTGTACGGGGTGAGCGAGCTGTCCGCCGTACGCGCCCGGCTGCCGAGCGTCGTCGAGATCGGCTTCGGCATGGGTGAGGCGACCGTCGCCCTGGCGGCGGCCGAACCGGCCCGCGAGCTGCTCGCGATCGAGGTGCACCCGGCTGGGATCGCCGCGCTGCTGCGCCGGCTGTCGGCCGCCGACCTGCACAACGTGCGGGTGTGGGAGGGCGACGCCGTCCCGGTCCTGCAGGCACTGCCGGACGCCTGCCTCGAGGAGGTCCGGCTGTTCTTCCCCGACCCGTGGCCGAAGGCCCGGCACGTGAAGCGCCGGTTGCTGCGGCCGTCGTTCGTGGCCCTGCTGGAGCGGGTGCTCGCGCCCGGTGGCCGGCTGCACCTGGCGACGGACTGGCCCGCGTACGCCGAGCACGCCCGGGAGGTGCTGGCCGGCTGGTCGCTGACGCCGGACCGACGGAGCCGCCCGGTGACCGGCTACGAGCGCCGGGCGCACCGGGACGGCCGCGCGACTGTCGACCTGGTCTGCCGGCCGCCTCAGACCGGCTGAAGGTCAGCCTGCATCGCTCCGTAGCCGGCGGCGAGCGAGCGCAGCTGGGTGCCTCCGTCGCCGCTGAACGACGGCCCGTGCATCACTGCCAGGGTCGTCGGCTCGAGTTCCGCCAGACCGTGCAGCGTCGGCACCAGGTTGGCGCTCAACGACGTGCCGTGGAACATCTCCTCCGCGGCCAGGGCGCCCTCGACGAGATCGGTGTCGAGCAGCGCCGCGCCGCCACCGAGCGAGCTGAACAGGTCGCCGGCGAACAGCGTCCGGGTGGTCTCGTCGTACCAGATGCCGCTCTCCCAGTTGTGCGGCACGTGCGGTGTGGGCAGGAACCGCAGCCGGTGGTGACCGGTGTCGAGGGGCTCCTCGCCGACCACGTGCGGCGGCCGGTCGGCGAGGTCGTTGAGGCTCAGCATGCAGGCAAGCGGCCCGTGCACGACCTCCGCTGCCGGGACGGCGGCGAGCAGGCTGTTCATGGCGCCGCACTCGTCGGCCTCCACGTGCGCGAACGAGATCCAGCGCAGCTGCTCGAGCGGGATGAGCGTGCTGATCGCCTGCGACACCAGCGGGAACAGCCCGCGCATCCCGGTGTGGAACAGGAACGGCTGGTCGTCGCGCACGAGGAACTGGTTGAAGGTGAAGCCCTCCGGGGCGATGTCGGGGATCAGCGTCGAGAGCCGGAAGGTGTCTGGCGCGATCTCTTCGACCTGGGTCTGCATCGCGGGCTGTGTCATGGTGCCTCCTCGGGTGAGAGTCTGACCCTGGCCCGTGCGCGAGCCGGCGACATCGGGGGATCCCCCCTACTTGGCCCCCAACCGGACCGCGAGCGCGGCGGCCTCGGCGCGGGACCGCACGCCGAGCTTCGCGAGGATCCGGCTCACGTGGTGCTCGACCGTCTTGCCGCTGATGAACAGCCGCTTGCCGATCGCCGCGTTGGTCAGGCCGCGCTGGACCAGCGCGAGCACGTCGGCCTCGCGCCCGGTGAGCTCGCCGAGCCCGGGGTTCCCTCGCGGTCCCGGCTCTCCCAGCTCGCGCAGCAGGGCGGCGCAGCGGTCCCGCGCCTCGGTCGCCCCGAGCCGGGTGAAGCAGGCCAGCGCCGCTCGAGCCTCGACGACAGCGGCGGGTACGTCGGTGGGCGCGAGGGCCTGGGCGAGCTCGAGCCGGACGAGGCCGGCCGCGAAGGGCCGCTCATCGAGATGCCGCAGCGCCGCCTGGAACGCCGGACGGGGGTCGTCGCCGGCCGCAGAGAGCAGCCGGCCTGCCGCGACGGCCGCCTCTGCCCTGACCGCGGGACCGGCAGCTGAGCCGGCGAGCTCGGCCAGCTGCTGGGCGGCGGCGGAGGCGGCGGCGAGGTCGCCGCGGGCCAGCTCGACCTGGACGAGCGCGGCGAGAATCGGTGCCGCGCGCAGCACGTCGTCCACCAGCTCCGCCAAGCCCTGCCGGAGGACCGCCGCGGCGATGTCCGGACGTCCCTGCCGCAGGTGCAGGAGAGCCAGCGGGGCGCTGCTCGTGACCCGGTCCTCGTACGGCGCCAGCAGCTCGGCCGCCTCCTCGAGCCGGCCCTGGTCGAGGCGCAGGCTGGCCAGGTGCGCGGACGTCAGCGGTCGGTGCGACAGGAAGGGCCGGTCCGGCGTGCCGAGCGCCTCGACGAGCTGCTGCTCGGCCTCTTCCCACCTGCCGGCGTTGCGGAGCACGGAGCCCCACGCCACCCGACAGTGGACGTACAGGGCGACCGGTCGGTCACCGAAGCCGCGCGCCAGGTCCCGAGTCGAGGTGGTCCAGCGCTCCGCGCGCCGGACGTCGCCGACCCGATCGCAGGCGGTGAGCATGGCGCAGAGGCAGAGCCCACCGCCGAGGGCTACCGGGACCTCGCCGCTGAGGACGGCGGTCATGGCCGCTTCGAGGTCGACGAACCCCGCCTCGATGTGGCCCTGCGTGACCCGGGCGAGCCCGCGATCCGCGCGCGCCATCGCCTCGAGCGCCGGGTCGCCGAACTCGTGGGCGATCGTCAGGGCGCGTTCGCTGGCGTCCAGCAGGCAGGTCAGGTCGGTGCGGTCGCACGACAGCAGGGCGAGCTCCCAGTAGCCCCACTCCACGCACGGCCCGGCCTGCTGGAGCAGCTCACGGGCCCGCTCGGACCACCCGAGCCCGGCGGACTCGTGCCCGTGCATCGACACCTCGATGCCGGCCAGCCAGATGGCGGCGCGGGCTGCCGCGCGCACGTCGCCGAGCTCGCGCAGCCCGCGGAAGGCCTGCTGGAAGTGGTCACGGGCCTCGTCGTAGGCGTCATCGGTGTAGAGCAGCAGCGCAAGCAGCGCGTGGCTGTACGGGTCACCGCCGTCGGCCGCCTCCGTCGCCAGGGCGAAGGCGGCGTCCAGGTCGCCGGTCAGCATCGCCCCCTGAGCCGAGGCCGCCGGGGTGGTCACCGCCGGATAGTAGAACTGGTCAGAGGCCCGTGGGGCTGCGAGCCCCGGCCGCCTGCCGTGGGATGAGGCAGCTGACAGCCGTGCACAGCACCGCGAACACGGCGGTCACGTGCCAGGCCTGGTGGAAGGCGCCGAGGACCTGCGCGGGAGACGGCGTCCCGAGGACCGCCACGAGGACGGCGACGCCGATGACCGCTCCCAGCTGGCGGGACATCGAGCTCACGGCCGACCCGACGCCGAACTGCGCCGGCGGCAGGCTCTGCGACGCCGCCGCTCCGAGGGTGCTGAAGGCCGCACCGATCGAGATCCCCGCGAGCAGCGACGCGGGCAGGAACGTCGTGAGGTAGTCGGGGTGCAGCGTCGTCTGCCAGGCGTAGTACAGCGAGCCCAGCGCGAACAGGGCGGCGCCCGGCACGATCACCGTCCGGTACCCGTAGCGGTCGGCGAGCCGGCCGGCCACGGGTGCCACGGCGGCGGCCAGCAAGGGGCTCGGCAGGATCGCGACGGCAGTGCGCAGGATCGAGTAGTGCCAGACCCCGTTGAGGAAGAGCACGTTGCACAGGATCTGGCCGTAGAAGGCGGTGCCGTACAGCAGCGTGCCCAGCGTCGCCGCGCTGAACGAGCGGTGCCGGAACAGCCGGACGGGCAGTGCCGGGTGGCTTGCGGTCAGGCCCCGGATGACGAGTGCCGGGGCCAGCGCGGCGGCTGCGGCGAAGCAGGCCACCGTCCGGAGACTCCCCCAGCCCCACGGCTGCCCCTGCACGAGGGCGAGCGACAGCAGCCCGAAGACGGCGGTCACGAGCAGCACACCCGGGACGTCGGCGCGTGCGCCGGTCTGGCCGCGCGATTCGACGACCAGCCGGCGGCCGTACCACCACGCGACCGCGCAGAACGGCAGGTTGACGTAGAACACCCACCGCCAGCCCGGACCTTCGACGAGCAGCGCCCCGATCGAGGGCCCGGTGGCCGCTGCCACGGCCCCGACGGCGCCCCACAGGCCCACGGCCGTGGCCCGCTTGGAGAGCGGGAACTCGGGCAGCAGCAGCGCAAGCGACGCGGGCACCAGCAGTGCTCCGCCGACGGCCTGGATCGCCCGGGCGGCCACGAGCAACGGCACGTTCGGGGCGATCCCGCACAGCGCGCTGGCGCTCGCGAAGACGACCAGCCCCGCGAGGAAGACCCGCTTGCGGCCGCGGTCGTCGGCCAGCCCGCCCGCTGTGACCAGCAGGGCTCCGAAGACGACCGCGTAGGCGTTGAGCACCCACGACAGGCCGCTGCGGGTCACCGTCGGGAAGCTCGCGGAGATCGCCGGGAAGGCGATGTTGACGATGGTGGCGTCGAGGAACACCACGTAGACGGCCGCCGCGGAGACGGCGAGCACCCTCCAGGCGTGCGGCGCGATGGCGTCGTCCACCCGGGGAGCGGCCTCGGGGCTGGCGAGAGCGGTCATGGCTGCTGTATAACAGCGTTATGACAGCGTTGTCCAGCGACTCCTGGGGAACACTGGGCAGCGTGCGCGATCCGGAACCCGAGGACGAGAGTGACGTCCGGCGCCGGCAGGTGGTCGAGGCCGCCGCCCGGGTGCTCGCCGAGGACGGGCCGCACGGACTCTCGCTGCGCCGGATCGCTGCCGACGCCGGCGGCTCCACGCAGATCGTCTACACGCTGTTCGGAGGCAAGCCGGGACTCGCGGACGCGCTGTACGGCGAGGGCTTCCGTCGGCTGTCCTCGGCGATGACAGCGGCGCTCGATGCGGCTCCCCCGCCCGGTGATCCGGAGCGGCTGATGGCGCTGGGCCGCGCCTACCTGGCCTTCGCGGCAGCCGAACCGGCCTTCTTCGCCGTCATGTTCAGCCGCGCCATCGCCGGCTTCACCCCGACCCGCGACACCCGCGCCTACGGGCGCAGCTGCACCTTCGGCCTGGTCGTCGCGGAGGCGCAGCGCTGCCTCGACGCCGGCACCCTCACCGGCGGCAGCGCCGACGACCTCGCGCGGATCTGCTGGGCCACCGGCCACGGCGTCGCCTCACTGGAGGCCGCCGGCATGCTGCACGCCGAGGACCGCGACGCCTTCGTCGAGCGAGCCCTGGCCACCCCCCTGATCGCCCACCGCCCCTAGCACCCGCCCCGTCCCCAGCCGCCGCTCGACCGGGCGCGTGGGCTGTCCATCAGGGCAGACGTCCGGGTAGGGTGAGCCGCATGACCGCGCCTGTGCCTTCGTGCCGCGCGTGTCGCTGCTGTCGCTGCTGTCGCTGCTGAGCGCTCAACCCCAGCACTGTCCCGACAGCCCGCGCCGTTCCGGCGTACTCCCCGTGAGAGATCCGCGATGTCCCTCCTGCTCGACAGCCCTGCTACCCCGTCCGCCGACCTGCGCGGCCGGACCGTCGTCGTCGTCCACGCGCACCCCGACGACGAGGCGATCTTCACCGGCGCCACGATCCGGCGACTGGCGGACTGCGGCGCCCGGGTCGTGCTGGTCACGGCGACCGGTGGCGAGCTGGGTGAGCCACGCCTCGCGCTCGGCAACCGCACCCTCGGCCAGGTCCGCAGGGCGGAGCTCGAGCACGCCGCGGAGCTGCTCGGCGTCCAGCGGCTGGTACTGCTGGGCAAGCGCGACAGCGGCATCCCCGCCGACGGGGATCCCCGGGCACTCGTCCGGGCAGACCTGCCGGCGCTCGCACGGACGATCGCGACGCTCGTGGCGGCGGAGAGCGCGGAGGCCGTGGTCGGTTACGACGCCGACGGCATCTACGGCCACCCCGACCACGTCGCCGTCCACCTGCTCGCCCGGCACGCAGCCGGGCTGGCCGGCGTCACGT
>JBHEMB010000106.1:0-7743 GCA_046262855.1 Mycobacteriales bacterium
AGCCCCACCGGCCACCGCTACCACAGCCAAGCGGCCTGGCCCCACCCCACCGACGGCGCACAACTCGCCCAACTCATCGACGCCTACCTCGCAACCTGACGGTGCCGTCGCTCGCCAAACGGCCGGGCGTGGCACCCAGGCGCGTGTCGGGCTGGACGAGCACCGGGCAGCGGATGCGCTCCAGCGGCAACCCTGATCGCGCGGCAGCGGTGCGCCCAGCTGGTTCGCCGTACCAGTCCACGGCGACCCTCTGGCACGCCCACATCGTCGCGGACAGCGACATCCGAAGTCACGCCGTGGTGGGACCCGGCGACGTTTCCGACGTCGGCGGCCACGAAGCGAGAGTGACCGCGTGCGGGTCAGCTCTGCACGGTGGACAGCAGGCGGGTCGGCTGCAGGGGGACCTGCAGGGTGGTCAGCCAGCTCGGGCCGGTGCGCAGGGTCGCGGCGCATGTCTCGCAGCGCAGCAGTGCCCGGCCGCTCTCCTCGAGGAGCAGCTGCTCGACCGGTGTCGCGCGGCGACATGCCTTGCACCACAGACCTTCTCGGCCCCAGGTCGCCTCCCAGATGCGCACCGTGGCCTCGCGCCCGCTCAACATGACAGCTCCTTCAGAACAGCTCGGGTGATGTGCTCGGCATCGATGCCGAAGTGGGAACGCAGTGCGGCCCGGGTGTCGCTGCGGCCGAAGCCGTCGGTGCCGAGCGAGACCCAGGGCCGGGTGACCCACGGCGCGATCTGGTCGGGCACGGCGCGCATCCAGTCGCTCACGGCGACGACGGGGGCCGAACCCGACCCGAGCTGGTCCTGCACCCACGTGCCCCCGGCCAGGCAGTCGCGCCGCAGCTCGTTCCAGCTGGTGACGCTGCGAACCTCGGCGCGGATGCCCTGCGCGGCAAGGGCTTGCTGCGCTTCGAGGGCAATCGGCACGATGGGGCCGCTGGCGAGGATGGTCGCCTGTGGCTGCTCCGCGGCGGAGAGCAGGTACATCCCCCGCAGCACTCCCTCCCGGACACCCGAGGGCTCAGCCGGCTGCGGGTAGGGCTCGTTGTAGACCGTGAGGTAGTAGAAGACGTCCTCGGGGCTCTCGCCGTACATCCGCCGCAGGCCGTCCTCGACGATGTGGGCGACCTCGTAGCCGTAGGCCGGGTCGTAGCTGACGCACGCCGGGTTGGTGGAGGCGAGCAGCTGCGAGTGGCCGTCCTGGTGCTGCAGCCCCTCACCGTTCAGCGTCGTACGGCCGGCGGTGGCGCCGAGGAGGAACCCGCGACCGAGCTGGTCGGCGAGCTGCCACATCTGGTCGCCGGTGCGCTGCCACCCGAACATCGAGTAGAAGACGTAGACCGGGATCATCGCCTCGGCGTGCGTCGCGTACGACGTGGCGGCTGCGACGAACGACGCCATCGCGCCCGCCTCGCTGATGCCCTCATTGAGCAGCTGGCCGCCCTCGGACTCCTGGTAGGAGAGCATGAGCTCGCTGTCGACGCTCTCGTACCGCTGCCCGTGCGGGCTGTAGATCTTCGCCGTCGGGAACAGCGAGTCCATCCCGAAGGTCCGTGCCTCGTCGGGCACGATGGGGACGATCCGGTGGCCGATCCCCTTGTGCCGCAGCAGGTCCTTGAGCAGCCGCACGAAAGCCATGGTCGTGGCGACCGGCTGGTTCGAGCCCTTCTTCAGCGTCGCGTAGGTCTCCGGCGGCGGCAGCTCGAGCCCCGCCGCGAGCACCCGCCGGGACGGCACAGCACCGCCGAGGGCGACCCGCCGCTCGAGCAGGTAGCGGACCTCCTCGGAGTCGCGACCCGGGTGCAGGTACGGCGGAAGAGGGCCGTCGAGCTCGGCGTCGGGCAGCGAGAGCTCGAGCCGGTCGCGGAAGGCCCGCAGCGCATCGGTGTCGAGCTTCTTCATCTGGTGCACGGCGTTGCGGTTCTCGAACCCGTCGCCGAGGGTCCAGCCCTTGACGGTGTGCGCGAGCACCACGGTGGGCTGCCCGATGGTGCGGGTCGCCAGGTCGTACGCGGCGTACACCTTGTGGTGGTCATGCCCGCCGCGGCGCAACCGGCCGAGCCGCTCGTCGGGCACGTCGTCGACGAGCGCGAGCAGCCGGGGGTCCCGTCCGAAGAACTGCTCGCGCAAGTAGCCACCGCCGCGCGACTTCAGGGTCTGCTGCTCGCCGTCGGTGAGGGAGTTCAGGGCGCGCACCAGGACCCCGTCCCGGTCACGCTCGAGCAGCGGGTCCCACTGCTTGCCCCACAGGCACTTGATGACGTTCCAGCCGGCGCCGCGGAAGACCGACTCCAGCTCCTGGATGATCTTGCCGTTCCCGCGGACCGGCCCGTCGAGCCGCTGCAGGTTGCAGTTCACCACGAAGACCAGGTTGTCCAGGCCCTCGCGTGCCGCGATGGACAGCGCGCCGAGCGACTCGGGCTCGTCCACCTCCCCGTCACCGAGGAAGCACCAGACCCGCTGGTCGCTGGTGTCCTTGATGCCGCGGTGGTGCAGGTAGCGGTTGAAGCGTGCCTGGTAGATCGCGCTGATCGGCCCGAGCCCCATGGAGACCGTGGGGAACTCCCAGAAGTCGGGCATCAGCCGCGGGTGCGGGTAGCTGGACAGCGACGCGGGCAGCGACTCCTGCCGGAAGCCGTCGAGGTGGTCCTCCGTCAGCCGGCCCTCGAGGAACGCGCGGGCATAGACGCCGGGGGAGGCGTGCCCTTGGAAGAAGACCTGGTCGCCGCCACCGGGGTGGTCCTTGCCGCGGAAGAAGTGGTGGAACCCGACCTCGTAGAGGGACGCGGCGCTGGCGTACGACGCGAGGTGGCCGCCGACCCCGACCCCCGGCCGCTGCGCGCGGCTGACCATGACGGCGGCGTTCCAGCGGACGAACGCACGGATCCGCCGCTCGAGCTGCTCATCTCCCGGGAACGCAGGCTCGTGCTCCGGCGGGATGGTGTTGATGTAGTCGGTCGAGCGCAGCACCGGGATGCCGACCGCGCGCTGCCGAGCGCGCTCCAGGACCCGCAGCACGACATAGCGCGCGCGCTCGGGACCGAGCCGGTCGACGATGGCGTCGTGCGACTCCTCCCACTCGCGTGTCTCGTCCGGGTCGAGGTCGGGCAGCTGGGAGGGCAGCACGTCGCTGACCGGGGGGATCACCATCGTCACAGGTCTTCTCCATGCCAGTGCCGACCGTCGCGGGCAAGCAGCTCCACCGCCGCCGACGGGCCGTGGCTGCTGGGGGCGTAGCTGCGCAGCGGTGTCGCGCCGTCCCGCCAGGCGGCGAGCAGCGGGTCGACCCAGGCCCACGCCGCTTCGACCTCGTCGCGGCGCATGAACAGCACCGGGTTGTCCTGGACGACGTCCAGCAGCAACCGCTCGTAGGCACTCGCGCTGGTCGCGGGGAAGGCACTGGCGAGGTCGAGGCGCAGCGGCTTGGAGGCAAGCCGCACCGGTCCGGGCCCGGGCACCTTGGCCCGCAGCTCGAGGTGCACGACCTCGTCCGGCTGCAGGCCGATCACCAGCTGGTTCGGGGCCGGCCGCGCCGCATCGTCCGGGAAGATCCAGTGCGGCACGTCCTTGAGCTGGACGACGATCTCCGAGGCGTGCCGGGCCAGCCGCTTGCCGGTGCGGAGGTAGAACGGCACGCCGGCCCAGCGCCAGTTGTCGATCTCGGCGCGCAGGGCCACGAACGTCTCGGTCGTGCTGCCGGGGTTGCCGCACTCGTCGAGATAGCCCTGGTACTGCCCGCGCACCGAGGAGCGAGCCGTGGAGTGCGGGGTCCATGGCCGCAGGGACCTGAGCACCTCGACCTTGGCGTCCCGGATGCCATCGGCGTCGAGCCGTGCCGGCGGCTCCATCGCCACCAGGCACAGCAGCTGCAGCAGGTGGTTCTGCACCATGTCGCGCAACGCGCCGGAGGTGTCGTAGTAGCCGCCGCGGGTGCCGACGCCCAGCGTCTCGCTCACGGTGATCTGCACGTGGTCGATGCCGCGGGCGTCCCACAGCGGACCGAAGACGGCGTTGCCGAACCGCAGCACCAGCAGGTTCTGCACCGTCTCCTTCCCGAGGTAGTGGTCGATCCGGAAGATTTGTCGCTCGTCGAAGACGGCTGCCACCTCGTCGGAGATCCGATGGGCTGACGCGAGGTCGGTGCCCAGCGGCTTCTCGAGGACGACCCGTGAGCGGCTGTCAGCGAGGCCGACTGCCGCGAGGTGCGCGCAGACCGGCCCGAACAGGTCGGGCGCGCAGGCGAGGTAGAAGACCCGGGTCCGGCCGGTGCCGCTCGGCAACGCGTCGGCGACGGCCTGCCACGCGGCGCGGTCGCGCAGGTCGACGGCCACGTAGGACAGCCGGTCCACCAGCGCCGCCCGGGCATCGTGACCGGTCGCGCTCCCGTGCTCCTCCAGCGAGGCTGTGGCCATGCCGCGGAAGGCGTCGTCATCCAGCGGACGGCGTCCGAGGCCCAGCACCCGGGTGCCGTCCCCGAGCAGCCCGCGTGCTTCAGCAGCAGCGAGGGCGGGCAGCAGCTTGCGCTGCGCGAGGTCGCCGGTCGCGCCGAGGACGACGAGGTCGACACCGGTGGTGGCGAGCGACGGGAGGGCGGCGGCGAGCGTGGAGGCAGTCATGATCCGGTCACCTGGGGGATGGCGTGGTCGAGCGCGAGCGCGAGGGCACCGAGCACCTCGGCGCGCTCGCCGAGAGAGCTGACGGCGACCGACACGTCGTCCGCGACAGCGGGCATGGCGCCGCGCCGCATCGCGGCGACGAGCGGGTCGAGGAGCAGGTCGCCGGCTACGGCGAGGTCGCCACCGACGACGACCCGCTCAGGGTCGATGAGAGTGACGAGCCCGGCCAGGGCGGTGCCGATGCGGGTGCCGGCGTCGTCGACGATCCTGCGCGCGACGACATCGCCCGCCACCGCTGCTGCGACGAGCTCGAGGGCTGTGACGGAGCGACCGGTGATCGCGGCGTACTCCCGGACCAGGGCCGGCGTGCCGGCGGTCAGCTCGAGGCAGCCGCGGTTGCCGCACCCGCACAGCTGCCCGTCCGGATGGGTCTGCACGTGCCCGAGCTCGCCGGCGAGGCCCTTGGCGCCGCGGTGCACCCGACCGTCCAGCACCACGCCGACGCCGATGCCGGTCGAGGCCTTGACCCATGCGCCCACGCGGTGTCCCGCGAGCTCGCCCCACCGGGACTCGGCACGGGCGCCGAGGTTGGCGTCGTTGTCGATGTGGACCGGACAGGGGAGCAGCCTGTGCAGGGCGGCCTCCAGGTCGTAGCCGGCCCAGCGGGTGTGGTGCGCAACGCTGCTGCCGGCGACCAGGGGGGTCGCGAGACTGACACCGACGGCGGCGAGCGCCTGCCCGTCGACGCCCTCGGCGGCCAGCAGCTCGTCCAGCGCCTGGAGCGCGGCGGCCAGCGCCTCGTCGGCGGACAGCGCGGCCGGGAGCGGCACGATGCGCTCGGCGCGGACGGTCGAGGTGAGATCGCCGAGTGCCAGCAGCGCGCGGGTGCTGCCGAAGGCGATGCCGGCAGTGAGGCCGCTGCGGGCGGAGAGCTGCACGAGCTGCCCGCGGCCGGCGTGATCGACGGCCTCCACGGCGCCGGCGCTCAGCAGGTCGCGCACGATCGTCGACACCGTCGCTCCGGACAGGTCGGTGGCCCGCGCGATCTCAGCCTGGGTGGCCCGCCCGGCCCGCAGCACGTCGAGAACGCGTCGGCTGTTTGCCTCGCGCAGCGAGGTCTGGGAGCTCCGTCGACCGGTCATGGCGCCCACGGTTCACTGTTCGGCTCTCGATGTCAACAGAACTCGAGACTGGTGAGTGCACAAATTTCTGTTCAAAGGTTGACGACAACGGCCTGAATGGGCGAGCGTTGTCCCCTCATCCTTCCCAAGGACTGGAGAGATCCGAGTGCTGCACCCCACCCTCGCCGGCATCACGGAGCGGGTTGTCGCGCGCAGTGCTGCCACCCGCGCGGACTACCTGGCCCGCACCGAGCAGGCGGCGAGCACCCCTCGGCGCGGCGGCCTCGGCTGCGGCAACCTCGCCCATGCCGCAGCGGCCTGCGGGCCGGGTGAGAAGGCCGCCCTCCTGCACGGCGACCAGCCGGCGGTGGCACTCGTCTCGTCGTACAACGACGTGCTGTCGGCCCACCAGCCCTACGCGACGTACCCCGCGACCCTGAAGGCAGCGGTCGCGGAGGCAGGTGGCGTCGCGCAGTTCGCCGGTGGCGTGCCCGCGATGTGCGACGGCATCACGCAGGGCCGGCCGGGTATGGAGCTCAGCCTGTTCAGCCGGGACGTCATCGCCATGTCGACGGGCATCGCCCTCGCCCATGACGTGTTCGACGCGGCGCTGCTGCTCGGCGTCTGCGACAAGATCGTGCCCGGCCTCGTGATCGGCGCGCTGGCCTTCGGTCACCTGCCGGTGGTCCTCGTGCCGGCCGGACCCATGCCCAGCGGCCTTCCGCACGAGGAGAAGTCCTTGGTGCGCCAGGCCTTCGCGGCGGGTACGGCGGGACGCGCCGAGCTCCTCCAGGCGGAGTCGGCCAGCTACCACGCCCCCGGCACCTGCACCTTCTACGGCACGGCCAACAGCAACCAGCTGCTGATGGAGGTCATGGGCCTGCACCTGCCGGCCTCCAGCTTCGTCGCGCCGGGCACCGCCGAGCGGGAGGCGCTGACCCGGGAGGCCGGGGCCCAGGTGGTGCGCAACGCGCTGGCCGGTCGCGGCCGGGTGGCCGACGTCGTGGACGAGCGGTCGCTCCTCAACGGCGTCGTCGCGCTGCTGGCGACGGGCGGGTCCACCAACCACACCATGCACCTCGTCGCGATGGCCGCGGCCGCCGGCGTACAGCTGACCTGGCAGGACTTCGACGAGCTCTCCGCGGTCGTCCCGCTCCTGGCCAGGATCTACCCGAACGGCGAGGCGGACGTGAACGCCTTCGCCGCGGCCGGCGGGGTGCCGTTCGTCATGCGGGAGCTGCGCGACCGCGGCCTGCTGCACGACGACGTCACCACGGTCGTCGGCGAGGGCCTCGACCCCTACGTGCAGGCGGCCGCTGCCACGGGTGACCCGTCGGTGCTCCGCCCGGCATGTACGCCGTTCTCCGCGGACGGCGGGCTGCGGGTGCTCACCGGCAACCTCGGCGAGGCCGTCGTGAAGACGTCCGCCGTGGAGGACCGCGTCGTCGAGGCGCCAGCGCGGGTGTTCTCCGACCAGCAGCAGGTGCTGGAGGCGTTCTCGCGGCGCGAGCTCGACCGCGACGTCGTCGTCGTGCTGCGGCACCAGGGCCCGCGCGCCAACGGCATGCCCGAGCTGCACCTGCTCACCCCGTCCCTCACCGTCCTCGCGAAGCGCGGCCATGCCGTCGCGCTCGTGACAGACGGCCGGATGTCGGGTGCGTCCGGCCGGGTCCTCGCGGCGATCCACGTGACGCCCGAGGCGGCGGCGGGTGGACCGTTGGCGCTGGTCGAGGACGGCGACCTGGTGCGGGTCGACGCCGAGACCGGCCGGCTCGAGCTGCTGGTCGCTGACGACGTCCTCGCGACGCGCACCCCTGACGTGGTCGAGCAGGCCTGGACCGGATTCGGCCGGGACCTGTTCGCACCGCTGCGGGCTCTCGCCCTGCCCGCCAATGCGGGCGGCGGTGTGCTGGCAAGCGTGGGCCAAGCGGTGCTCGCCTGCACGAGGCAGGGGGTGCTCGCATGCCAGCGGTCGAGGTCGGCACGGGGGTGGTCAACACAGGGC
>JBHEMB010000107.1:0-6577 GCA_046262855.1 Mycobacteriales bacterium
GGCCTATTCATGGCTCCGCCATGGTGGCCTATTCATGGCTCCGCCATGGTGGCCTGTTCATCGGCGCACCACCGTCGTCTTCGCGTCGGCCAGCTGCGCCCGGGCCGCTGCCGGACTGACGGGTGCCGGAGCTGGTCGCCGACCCGCGTCACTGATGCGCAGCAGCAGCGCGATGAGCACGTAGTTCGTGACGACCGAGCTTCCGCCGTACGAGAGGAACGGCAGCGTGACGCCCGTGAGCGGGATGAGTCCGGTGACCCCGCCGACGATGACGAACACCTGCAGGGCAAGGGAAAACGCCAGCCCGCCGGCGAGCAGCTTGCCGAAGGAGTCCCGGCATCCGATGGCCGCGCGCAACCCGCGGGCGACGATGACGAGGAACAGCATGAGGACCGCCATGACACCGACGAGCCCGAGCTCCTCGCCGATCGCCGCGACGATGAAGTCGGTCTTCGCGTACGGCACCGTGGCGGGCGCGCCTTCGCCGAGCCCGGTCCCGAAGATGCCGCCGGTGCCCATGCCGAAGAAGCCCTGCACGATCTGGTAGCCGTTGCCACTGCTGTAGGAGAACGGGTCGAGCCAGGTGTCGACGCGCCGCTGCACATGCCCGAACAGGCCGTAGACCAGGAAGCTCGAGGCCAGGAACATCGTGAGCCCGATCAGCAGCCAGCTCGTCCGCTCGGTCGCGATGTAGAGCATCGCGACGAAGATCCCGAAGAACAGCAGCGAGCTGCCGAGGTCGTTCTCGCGGACCAGCACGAGGATCGAGAAGCCCCATGCCGCGAGCACCGGGCCCAGGTCGCGGGCACGTGGCAGGTCGAGCCCTGCGATGCGACGGCTGGCGAGGGAGAGCACGTCGCGCTTCGCCACGAGGAACGCGGCGAAGAAGACCATCAGCAGGATTTTCGCGACCTCGCTGGGCTGCACCGTGATCGGGCCCAACCGGATCCACAGGCGCGCGCCGTTGATGGTGGCACCTACTCCCGGTACGGCGGGCAGCATGAGGAGCACGAGCCCGGCCGCGGCGCTGGTGTAGGCGTACCGCGCCAGTCGGGTGTGGTCGCGGACCACGGCGAGCAGCCCGATGAAGGCGGCGACCCCAATGACCGTCCAGACCAGCTGCAACGGTGCGTCGGCGCGCGGGACGACCTTGCCCTGCTGACGCGCCGACTCCGCGACGGCGAGGTCGAGACGCCGGATCATGACCAGGCCGAGCCCGTTGAGGAGACTCACACACGGCAGCAGGAGCGGGTCGGCGTAGGGCGCGAAGCCCCGCACCGCGAGATGGGCCGCACCGAACAGCACCGCCAGGCCGAGCGCGTAGCTGAGGATGCCGCCGCTGGGCGATCCCGTGACCGACACCTGCACCGCGGTGTAGCCGATAGCGGCCAGCCCGACTGCGAACACGAGCAGCGCCAGCTCGCCGGAGCGTCCGGTGCGCCCTGGAGTCTTCGGGATGGTCAGCGAGGTCATGAGCAGTCGGTCGGAGTCGGGCTGGGAGTGGGGTGGGGCGTCGCCGCGGGCCTCGGGGACGGGACGGGAGCAGGGCTGCTGCACTGGGTCTGGGCGATGAGCCGGTCGACGATGGCGAGGGCGTTCTTCTCGTCGGTCGCGGGGATGCCGTCCTCCACCCGCTAGGCTTCCACGTCGGAGAGCTGGTCCCTCGTGAGGGTGCTCCGGTCCGCAACTGTGTGGAAGGCGACGCCGGCCAGCGAGCCCTGCACGCCGCGGAAGACGGTGACGTCGTCGTCGTCGAAGCCGACGTAATACTGGGTGCGGATGTAGAGGACACCGGCCGCTGCCGCTGCCCCGAGGACCACGAGCACGGCGACCGTCCAGGCGAGCACCTTTCCGCGCCTGCGGGGTGCGGGGTCGGGACGCGCGTGACGGGCTGGCGAGGTGTCGCGGCCCTCGGCTACCCGGGCGCGGGAGGCAGGGCTGTCGGCGACGCCGGGCGGTGCCTCCTGCGGCGACTCCGCTGCTGCGCCCGCCACGATCGGCGGGAGGCCGCTGTCGTCGGAGTCGACGACGTCGGCCACGATCGCGGTGACGTTGTCGGGACCGCCGCCGCGCAGCGCCAGCTGGACGAGCCGGTCGACCGCTTGCTGCGGGTCGGGCAGCAGCAGCGCCTCGCGCAGCGTGTCGAGCGACCCGACCGGCCCGGTCAGCCCGTCACTGCACACGAGGAACCGGTCGCCGAGCCGCACCTCACGCACCGACAGGTCGAGCTCGACGTCAGGCCGGCCGTCCATGACGCGCGTGATGACGGCCTTCTGCGGGTGGCTGCGCGCCTCCTCCTCGCTGATGCGGCCCTGGTCGACGAGTGCCTGCACCAAAGTGTGGTCGTGCGTGATCTGGCTGAGCTCGCCATCGCGGAGCAGGTAGCACCGGGAGTCGCCGACGTGCGCCATCCCGACCCGGGAGCCGGAGAACAGCAGCGCGACGAGCGTCGTACCCATGCCGATCAGGTCGTCGTCGGCATCGGCCATCACACGGAGGTGGTCGTTGGCCGTCATGGCAGCTCCGCGGAGCGCGGCGAGCAGATCGGCGCCTGGGACGTCCTCGTCCAGCGGCGCGACGCTCGCGATGGCGACCGCGCTCGCGACCTCCCCCGCGGCATGGCCACCCATGCCGTCGGCGACCGCGAGCAGCCGCGGACCGGCGTACACGCTGTCCTCGTTGAGGGACCGCAGCAGGCCGGCGTGCGAGCGGGCGGCGTACCGCAGTGCTAGCCCCATGAGTGCCTCATTGCTAGTCCCATGAGTGCCTCATTGCTCACCCCATGAGTGCCTCATTGCCCGTGTCATGAACGCAGCTCGAGGACGGTCTTGCCGATCCGGATCGCGGTTCCGACCGGGACGAGGGTGGGCCGGCTGACCTTGGCGGTCCCGACGTACGTGCCATTCGTGCTGCCGAGGTCCTCGAGGGTCCAGCCGTCAGCGGTCGGCACCAGCCGAGCGTGCTTGTTGCTCGCGTAGTCGTCATCGAGCACCAGCGTCGAGTCGTGCGCCCGGCCCAGGGTGACGGGCGCCCCCGCGAGTGTCACCGTCGTGCCCTGCAGGGTGCCCTCGGTGACCACGAGCTGGCGCGGGACGCCCTTCCTGCGCTGCGGCTTCGGCTTGACGGCCTTCGGTGCCGGGGCAACCGGGACATGGGGTACGGCGGGAGCCTTGCCGCTGAGATCCGCCCGGATCGTGCGGACGGCCACCAGGACGAACACCCAGAGCAGTGCCAACAGGCCGTACTTGAGCACGGCGACGACCAGAGCGCTGCCCATCAGCGCCCCGACCGGAAGACGATCTCCGTGCTGCCCAGGGTGATGCGGTCGCCGTCCTGCAGCTCCGCTTCGGTGATCCGCGTGCCGTTGACGCGGGTGCCGTTGGTGCTGCCGAGGTCGCTGATCCGGTTGCCGTCGATCTGCGCGTGCCGCCGGCTCACCCCGGTGTCGGGGATCTGGACGTCCGCCTCGAGGCCACGGCCGAGCACGACCGTGCCGGTGATGGGGACCGAGCGGGTGCCGACCTCGAGGCAGGCTTGCTCGGGCGCGGGCTCGGCGGCCTCGCCCGCGATGACCGCCGACCGCACCTGGAAGGCGCCGGTCGCGAGGTCGTCGGTCTCCTGGAACTCGACCTCGACCGGGCCGACGAACGACCAGCCGCGCTCCTGGGCCGCCTCGCTCACCATGGCGGCGAGCTCCTTGCGGAGCGGCTCGTCGTACTCCCGTAGCCGGTCGGCGTCCGACCGCCCGAGCTCGACCACGTAGGTGTTCGGCACGAGCACCCGGCCGGCGGCGACGATGGCCTTCTTGTCCTCGGCTTCGCGGGTCAGAGCGGCCGCCACCTCGACCGGTTCGACCCAGCCGCCGAACGCGCGCGCGAAGGCCCCCTGGACCATGCCTTCGAGTCGTCGCTCGAAGCGCTGCAGGACACCCACCTACGCACCCCTTCCCTGGCCGGCTTGATCGTATCCGCGACCGAGGGTGTGCCCCTGCTACCGTTGCTGTTCGCAACTCGGGCGAGTGGCGGAATGGCAGACGCGCACGGTTCAGGTCCGTGTGTCCGTAAGGACGTGGGGGTTCAACTCCCCCCTCGCCCACCAGGGGACACCCTTGCTGACCTGGGCTTTTGTAGGTCCACGAACTTGGTCGACGTGTTTGCGGCGGCATAACCGCGGACCTTTGGGGGCGGACCCCCATGTCGTTCCATCTGCTATCGCGAAGTGGGTAGGACGGGGTACTCCTGACCGACACGTGAGTGACGACGATCGAAACGAAGCCTTCCGATCAGAGATGTTGGCCCCAGCCTTCGGGCAACGCCCCGAATGCGTCGTCGGCAAGGCTGACGCCAGCATCCTTGAGCGTTTTGCACACCGACCACGCCAGCTCACCGGGGACGTCGGGTCCCGCGTAGGCGAGCACGCTGCCGTCGGGAACCTTTGACTCGCACCGTGCCAGGCCCTGCAGCAACCCGAGCCCTATCGCCCCTGCTGCCTCGGTCAAGCCGAGCCCTGCCCGACGCGTGACGTCGGACAGGTACGGTTCGAGGGCCTCCTCGAGGAGTTCGGCTGCTGCCTCGTTCTCGTGGATGTAGCCACGCCCGTAGACACGGCCGGCGCGGTATGCGACGTGGGCGGTGTCCAGGCCTCGCAGGGCTACCTCCACGTCCCGTGCCACGCTGTCGGCATCCTCGGTGGCGAGATGGTCGCGGGCCAGTGCTTCCGCCTCCGTCAGAAGTTCGGGGTGTGTTGCCAGGAGCTCTCCGAGCAGGTCGCTGCGTTTTACGAGTTGCAGCTGGTCGAGATTCGGGGTGCGAGGGCGTCGCGTGCTCACGCGTCGCCCAAGGCCCAACCGGATGGCTGGCGAGCCGGGAAGGTGGTCAACCCAAGCCAGTCGCGGAAGGCGGCGTGGATCCAGGCGGCGACCGAGTCCTGGGGGAAGCTCAGATCGACGAGCGACACCTCCTGTTCCACCTGCCTGTCGCGGCACCGGGCCGTCAGACCGCGACGTTCGTCTGCCGGGTAGTCGAAGCCGAGCACGTCGATCGCGACGCCCAAGACCATGGCCGTGTGCGGCAGTTCCACCTCATCGACGAAGACTTGGCAGAAGCTCGAGAGCTGCTCGTCGATAACGTAGGCGTCGACGACGATCCCGCTCGTTAGCTCTTCCAGGGACTGCTGCGTCACGGGTGGAATCTACTGAGAGCAGCGGTGACACCCGGCCGCCCCATCCGCGGTCTGTGTCGCTCCTCCGAACCCGTCCCGTAGGTGCCGTCGTAGTTGTTCAGGAATTGGCGGGTTGCAGTCGTCGGACGGCGGCCTTCGAAATGGCTGGCGACGGCCATCGGCCGGTCGACCATGCGCCGAGCACCCTGTCGCCAAGTTGTCGCAGGCTGGGCCAGAGCTCGCCCGCGGGAACGTTTTCGGGCAGGGCATCGATGCTCAACTCGTCGAGTTCGTCCGCGATCAGTCGCAGCGTCTTGGTCACGTGGACCGGGAGTGTCTTCAGTGAGACGTTCTGGGCACGAAGTTCAAGACTCACGAGCTCGCGAGTCACGTTCAGGAGGGCTGACCAGTCGGGGCGGATGCTGGGTAGTTCGCCGACGAAGGCGCCGAGTTCAGCACCTCGGGCGAGGGAGTAGTAGAACCGATTGCCTCGCGCCCGCATCGCCAAGATTCCCGCGCGTTCGAGGAGGTCGCACTCGTCGGTGACGTTGCGCTTGGTGTAGCCAGTGGCGCTCGCGAGACTGGCGATGCTCAAGGGACCGCTGCTCGTCGAGAGAAATGCGCGGAGGATTTCGGCGCGGGCGCTGACGCCGAATATCGCGCGAATCCGCAGCCACGCGGCCGAGGGCCGGTCGAGCGCAGGCTGCTTGGAGCGGCCCGTGACGGTGAAGGGACGGGGCTGCGTGGCCCCGGGCCAGATGGTGCCAGCGTGCGCTCCGACGGTGGCGGCCAACTCCCCGAACGAGAGCTGTACGTCGTCGGGTTGTTCCCGAAGCAGGTTCTTGAGGCGCGTCTTCGAGACATGGCGCCAGTTCCGTACGCACCAGTCCGTTACCTCGTCCCGCAGACGTGGATCCGCATCACCGAGCGTGGCCGTGAAGATGATGAGTGGCTCGGGGTCGATGGCCCAGTCAGAGTGGGTCGAGGACCAGCCGGAGACACCGAGCTCAGCCCATGCTCCCCAGGCAAGCGCGAGTGCCTGCTCCGCGAACGTGCCCGCGGACGGGCGCCTGCTAGAGGTCGGCATCGGAGACCTCCACGCCGAGTAACCCGAGGATTCGCCGTAGTTCGCCGAGGAAGCCAGGTGACGGATCCTGCGTCCGGGTCCACCGCGCAGCCGTGAGCAGGGCCGGCGCAGTCGGTGCGAGAGCACGGAGATCGGTGAAGTGCTTGCTGCGCTCACCTTGGTCAACGGCGGCATAGAGCTTGAAGCAAACGAGGTCTTGGCGCGCTGGAAGGTGCACCTCGAGACTGCCGTAGCGGCGGACCTGAACACGAGTCTCGAGCCCCTGCGGCAGCCCGAAGTCGATGAGGCCGGCCGGGCCGGCGTTGAACCAGGCATCGCCCAGTCCCATAG
>JBHEMB010000108.1:0-4506 GCA_046262855.1 Mycobacteriales bacterium
CTCGTCGGTAGTAATTTCGAAGCCACGGGGATTCTGGGTTGTGCCGGAGGTGAACTGGACGAAGGCGAACTCACCCCGTAGCCGCGGGTCGAGACGTGGACTCCGTCCCAGTCCCGAGCAATCGCCCGGAAGTCGGGCAGGTACAGCGGCTCTCGTGCCCCGGTGGCACGCCACCAGTCCTGTCGGCGCGACACGCTCACCTCGAGCGGATACGTCGTGACCAGCCTGACCCAGTCCTCGGGTGTGTGCACCTCCAAGACCCGAGCGTGCCTTCTGGGAACGACCGGTAGCAGTTCGGCGGAGGCCCATCCGAGATCGTCCTCGACCCAGGCAAGACCGGGAACGCTTCGGCTCGTCACGGGCAGGCCAGACATGGTCGGGGCGGACCACCACCGGCCCGACCAGTTGACCGTGAGGTCGACGGGGCGCTCGACCCTCGCACGGCGCTCGTCCGCAACGGTGTCGTCGGCCCAGGCGTGCAGCTTTGCGTCGGCCCCGAGGAGGTTGGGCTCGGAGCCCTCCCAGACGACCAGCACCTGCTCGTCGCGGGCGAAAGGCGCCTCCCACCAGTCCGGCACCGGTACCTGGTTGGCGACCGGGGCCAGGAGGTCGCCGAGCTCGTTCAGAGCTGCGTCGGTCTCGTCAGGTTCCTGCCAGTAGCGCGCCCAGGACACCGAGTCCGCGACGGCGCCCGTCACGGCCTGCTCGCTCCAGGCTTCCGCGGACAGCGGGCCCGCCACGGCGGCGCGAACGGTGTCGGCGCTCGGGACTTCACCCGCCCGATGGTGGCCGGCCCTCGCGACCAGCTCCCACAGGATCCTTCTGCCGCGCGGCCCCTCAGTCAGCCAATGCACGGGACCACGCTCCCCATCAAAGCGAGACGCCGCGGCGCTCGGTGCGCGGCATGCGGAGACGCGAGACGATCTTGGAACCGTAGTCGATCGCAGCCAGGCTGACACCGACTCGGCGAACGCACGCGTGGAAGGGCCCGTCCACGCGCGGCAACGCGTGCTACGTCCTCAGCGGCAGAGACGGATATTCAGAAAGGGCTATCCATGTAAGTGCAGTTGCTACAGCCAGTTCAGGCTGTCCCGCATTGGCCGTAGGAGCCAGCGGCGAAGGCGGGGAGCCTCCCTGCGCCAGCGGAGCTCCGCGTCCAGGCTTGCACGCGTCACGCCCATCTCGCGGGAGGCCGTCTCGGCGGGTTCGAGGTGGTCGTTGCTGATGAGGTTGCCGATGCGGAGGATGTGGATGCCGAGCTCGCGGGCAGCGTCGCACTGCGAGACCCAGTCCGGCGGCTCAGCGTTAACCGCCATGCCCCTCGGGTAGCGACGGGTCATACGCTCCTCCAAGGACGGTCCAGCGGGTCAACAGCGAGCGTGCCGGGCCAAGCACGCTTGCCTGGCGGTGCGGGCTTCACCCTCTTCGGTGCCGGGACGGCCACCAGGTTCTTGTAGGTGAGCGGGCCTGTCTGCACTGCCTGCTCGAGGAGCCGGAAGAACAGCATTCCGCGCTGCCGGGAACCGCGACGGTTGAAGCGGAACGTGAACTCGTCGAGGTAGGCCTGCATGTGCTCGGGCGAGATGCCGCCCTGCAAGGTGCCCTTGATCCAGCTCTTGAGCAGGCTCGCGACCCGGTGAACACCTGGCAGCAACTGGTGCGCCTTGAGCCCAGAGCGCTTCACGTTGATGGCTTCGTGGGTGAAGCCATCCTTCACGATGATGTTGTAGGACTGCAGCGCGTCGGTGATGACGGTGCTGCCGGGTGCGATGTTGCGTACAACGAAGTCCCTGAGCGTGGCTCCGGAGGCGTCGGGGATGACTTCTAGCTGGCCGTGGATCCGTCAAGTTCGTCGAGCAGGCGTGTGGCATCGCCTCCGCGGGTGCGGAGTGGTGTCTGGCTGTTGGCCGGTGGTGGTGGGTTGGGGTCGCGCCTGGGGCGCCCACGCTGACGTATGCGACCTCACCCGCGGAGCCTGTGGGGGTGGGTCAGCTGGCCTCGTTCGGGCTGCCCGTCATGGCGAAGGACCCGGGCGCCAAGCTAGAAGCGGCGTAACCCTTGCGGGTCCGCCATAGCCGCGACGGCGTCTATTCCGGGTCCTTCGTGCCACCCAGCGTGGCACGACCGGCCGGAGTTGTGAAGAGGTCGCAGGCCTCCTTTCGGCGCTGCCGCAGCTGGGGGGTTCTTCCTCGCGGCTGCAGGGTGCGCCGCTGCTCGTCGCGGTCAACGTCGTTCGTCCTCGCTGCGCTGCGGGCGCTCCACGTTGACAGTTCCTCACCTCGGCGTAGTCGGCCGTGATCGAGGAAGGGCCGGGGTGTGGTTCAGCTCCAGCGGGTGGGGTCATAGACCGTCTGGTCGCGGACCATCGCGAACGCGATCCGGTTCGCCCGGTGCGCCATCGCGCAGGCGATCACGCCGCCGTCCTTGCCGCGGGCCTTGAGTTCGGCAGCGCGCTGCTTGGCGGCAGGTTCGGTCAGCCACAGGCCCATCCCGAGGTCGATCAAGGCCCGGCGCAGCTCCACGCTGCCTTCCCGGCTGATCCGGGTGTCGTGGCGTTTACCGGCGGACTCGTACTGGATCGGGTTCAGGCCGGCGCTGCGATACACCTGCCGCGGATTGCCGAACCGGGCCGGGTCGCCGAGCGCGCCGGCGTAGTTCCCGGCCCGCACCACGCCCCAGCCCGGGACGCTCGTCAAGGACCGGAACGGACTCAGCGGCAACAGCCGGGCCAGCTCCACCTCCGCCTGCCTGACCTGGGCATCGAGGTCGCCCAGCAGCGCCTGATCGGCGGCCAGCACCTGCCGGGCCACCTGCGCGTCCGGCAGCGGCAGAGCATCCCGGGCCGCGGCGATGAGCTTCTCAGCCTGGGGCTTGCAGATCCGCACCTCGCGGTGGGCTCCGAACCGAACCAGCCCGCTGACGCCCAGACGGGCCAGCCGGGTCGGGTCGGCGAACTCGGCCGCGACCAACCGGCCGATCTTGGTGCCGAGCACATCCGGCAGCGCCAGCGTCAGCCCGGGGAAGGACCGGTCGAGCTGACCCAGCAGCTGGTTCTTCAACCCGCTGCGGATCTCCACCCGACGCCTCCGGTGCGCCGACCAGGCGGTCAGCTCGACCAGCACCGACTCCGAGGCGGTGACCGGCACGCCACGGCCGGCCAGCAGCAACTCGGTCATCGCCTCCAGATCGATCGCGTCCGTCTTGATGGTGCGCTTCCCGAGGACCTTGCGCTGCTCAGTGACATGCGCCGGGTTCAGCTCGAGCAGCTCCCAGCCCGCCGGCCAGAGAGCCGGGGCGAGCAGCGGCAAGTGGTAGTGGCCCGCGGCTTCGATCCCGACCTTCACCGCCGCGTCCTCCGGCAACAGCCGACTGATCTTGCCGACCACCTCACGCACGGACGGGGCCGTCATCGGACAGCCCAACTTCGGCTTCAGGAGCCTGCGTCGGGTGGCGTCGGTGACCGACACCGCGAACTCGTTCTTGCCCACATCGACCGCAACCGCGATCGTCGAGGACGTCACTTGGGCAGCATGAACAACCACGAGACCCACCTCCGGGGGTGCTCGGAAGGCCAAGGCGCGGATACGCCAGACCTTCGGTTGGAACCTGACGGTCCCTTCCTTGCACCTCCGGAGGTGTCCGTGAAGGACTACCGCGGATCTATATCAGCCGACGGAGGCGCCGACGCTCCCGCTGCTAGCTCCAGACGAGCGCGTCCGCGCGGGGATCCGCCTTCCAGGTCCCGCGCCGCGCCGTCCAGGACATCCCGGAGACGCTGACGGTCGAGATGCCGTACGACGCAGCGTGCGCCACCAGCCACGAGGTGGCTGTCCACGTCTGTGCCGTCGTCCGGCCGCGGAACAGGCCACCCGGTCCGAGCTCCACCACAGCCCGCTCCTGAACGCGCACGCCACCGGCGGGCTTGGGCGCGCTGCGGAACTGGCAGGCGAACGCGGCAGGGAGCTCGCCGGTCAGAGCCCGCGCGAGCTGCCGTGCGGCGTCCTCCCACTGGGCGTAGGCCGACGGTGCTCCGCTGCGCTGCACCCGCTGCGCGGCAACGGTCACCGGCAGCGCCTGCCAGCCGCGGACCCGGCGCAGGTGCGTGTAGAAGGAGACCGAGGACCGCACCGGGTCCCGCACCTGCGCGGGCGTGCCCCAACCCTGCGAGGGCCGCTGCTGGAACAGCCCGAGCGAGTCCCGGTCGCCGTAGTCCAGGTTGCGCAGCTTCGACTCCTGCAGGGCGGTCGCGAGGGCGACCGTGACGGCGTGGTCCGGCATCCCGAGCCGCTTGCCGACTGCGGCAACGGTGGCCGCGTTGGCGGCCTGCTCGAGGGTGAGGGCCACCTCTCCCGACGTACAGAGGGGCAGCAACTCGACCGGGTTCGAGCCGCAGCCTGCCAGGCCAAGGGTGACCAACACCACAACTGGCCAGACCCGCCTCCGCACCGCTCCATCCTGCCAGTGGGCAGCGGTTGCGAGCCGTACCCGCTTCGTGTTGTCTCAGCG
>JBHEMB010000109.1:0-10606 GCA_046262855.1 Mycobacteriales bacterium
AGATCGGTCTGCGCGTCGACGACATGATGCGCGACGCAGGCGATCCGGCCGCGCGCACCGTCAGCGCCGGTCGAGAACACCTCGCCGACGATCGCGTGGAAGGTCCGTGGCAGGCCGCTGGTGGCGGCGGCGATCGCAGCCGGACCGACGTGCTCGATCACAGGGTCGAGCACCTGGGGTGGATCGGGGACGACGAGGGCTCCGTCCGCGGTGAACAGGGGTACGACGGACTGCCGCGAGTCGATCGCGAGGGCGTACCGGTGGACGAGCTGGGACAGCTCCCAGCTCACGTCAGGCCCAGCCGCCGCGCGCAGGCGGTCAGCTCGTCGAGGGCGGTGGGCAGATCCGTGGTCGGCGCCGGGTCCAGGACGATCCGGTGCGCGCCGAGCGCGGCCATCCGCTCGGCCTTGCTGTCGTCGATCCGGCCGACCAGGTGGCCGAGCGAGAGCTCCAGCGCAGCAGGATCCCGACCGGCGTCCACCGCGGCCTTGTGCATCTCCTCGACGAGCCGGCGCAGCTCGTCACCCGCGACGCCGAGCGGCTGCAGGCCGTCGCCGAACCGCCCGGCACGGCGGGCGGCGGCGACCGTGTGCCCGCCGATGTGGACCGGCACCTGCCGGGCCGGCCGGCAGATCGCCTGCCGGAACGAGAAGAACTCGCCGTCGTGGTCGACCGGCTCTCCGGTCCAGAGCTTGCGCAGCACCTCGAGCTGCTCCTCGGCGCGGCGACCTCGGCCGGCGAACGGACTCCCGCAGGCTTCGATCTCCTCTTGCATCCAGCCCATCCCGATGCCCAGTCGTACCCGGCCCCCGGACAGCGCGTCGAGGGTCGCGACCCGCTTGGCTAGCGGCACAGGGTGGTGGTTGGGGAGGATCAGCACCCCGGTCGCGAGCCCGAGCGTGGTGGTCTGGCCGGCGAGGAAACCCAGCAGCTGCAGGGGATCGGGGAGGTCGCAGTCGTCGGGGACGGCCATCTGACCCGAGGCGTCGTAGGGGTATGCCGAGGCGTATCCGCGGATGACCACGGTGTGCTCGACCACGACCAGCGACTCGAAGCCGCAGGCCTCGACGTGCTGCGCGTAGGCGCTGATCCAGGCCGGGTCCGCGGACACGCCAGTGCTGCTGGGGGCGATGACGGCGTACTTCACAGGTGGCACGCTCCCACACCATGACCACCACCCTGCAACGTGTTGCAGTCGTCACCGGGGCAAGCCGCGGTATCGGCCGGCAGACCGCCGTCGTTCTCGCTCGCGAGGGGTGGGACGTGGCGTTCACCGCGCGCACCGTCGAAGAGGGCACCGGCCAGGTGCCGGCCCGGCACGGCAGCGGTGGCGTCCGGGTCGAGGGCAGCCTGGCCACCACCGCCGCGCTGGTAGCGAAGGAGGGTGCTCGCGCCCTGCCGGTGCAGATGGACCTGCTCGACCTCGCCAGTGTGCAGGCCGCGGCGGAGAGGGTCCTCGGCGAGTGGGGCCGAGTGGACCTGCTCGTCAACAACGCGATCGCGCACGTCCACGGCGGCCACGAGCGCGTCCTCGCCCAGGACCTCGGCGTCGCCGAGCAGCTGATGCGCGGCAACTACCTGCATCAGCTCGCCCTGGTCCAGGCCGTGCTGCCGGGGATGGTGGAACGAGGCAGCGGCACGATCGTGCAGATGGCGAGCGGCTCGGCTACCAGCGACCCGCCTGCACCGCCGGACGAGGGTGGCTGGGGTCTGGCGTACGCGGCCTCGAAGGCCGCCGTCGGACGGCTCGCGGGAGCGGTCAACGCCGAGTACCTGAGCCGCGGGGTGCGCGCCTTCAACGTCGATCCAGGCTTCGTCGTCACCGAGGCGATGCGGGCTCGCGGTGGGGCCGACCTGATCGAGGAACAGGGCTTCGACCTGGCAAAGGACGACGCCGCGGGGCGCGTGATCGCCTGGCTGGCAACCGATCCGGCCGCTGAGCGCTTCCTCGGCAAGGTCATCTGGTCCCCCACCCTGGCGGCGAAGCTGTGATGCTCGGGGGCAAGGTCGCGATCGTCACCGGCGCGGCCCGCGGCATCGGTCGAGGCATCGCCCTGGCCCTGGCGAAGGAAGGCGCCACGGTCGCGATCGCCGACATCCGGGACGCGACGAAGGTCGTGGACGAGATCGAGGCGAGGGGCGGCCGCGCGACGAGCGATCGCTGCGACATCCGTGAGTCCGGCCAGGTCGACGCCTTCGTCGCCCAGACCGTCGAGGCGTTCGGCACTGTCGACATCCTGGTGAACAACGCGATGGCCGCGCGGGTCGGCGTACCCCTGGACCAGCTGACCGATGAAGACATCAGCCTCGCCCTGATGACGGGTCCGGCGGCGACGCTGTACTTCATGCGGGCCTGTCACCCGCACCTCGTGGGCGGCGGCCGGGTCATCAACCTGCGCAGCGGGTCGGAGCTGTCCGGACTGGTCGGGTTCACCGCCTACCTCACGGCGAAGGCCGCGATCGCCGGCCTCACGCGCACCGCCGCGCGGGAGTGGGGGCGGCAGGGCATCACCGTGAACGCCGTCTGCCCCTTCGCGCTGAGCGAGTCGGCGCAGGCCACCTTCGACGCGACGCCGGGGATCGCTCGAAGGCATCTACTCCCAGCTGTCCATCCCGCGCACCGGAGATCCGGAGCTCGACATCGGCCGGACGGTGGTCTTCCTCGCGGGTCCGGACGCGTCGTACATCACCGGATGCACGATCGCCGTCGACGGGGGAGGGACCTTCGTCGGCTGATATATCTGCGTCTTGCTGGGTAGTAGCAGAGCACATCCCCGACCTTGGAGGTTCTGGTGCTCGGCTTCCTTCTCACCATGCTCGTCGTCGGCCTCGTGGCCGGCTTCCTCGCACGCGCGCTCGTCCCCGGTGACGACTCCATGAGCGTCGGCATGACGATCGTGCTCGGCGTCGTCGGCAGCTTCATCGGTGGCTTCCTCGGCTGGGCCGTGTTCGGCAAGGACCTCAGCGAAGGCGCGCTGCAGCCCAGCGGCATCGTCGGCTCGGTCCTCGGCGCCATCATCGTGCTGCTCGCCTGGCGTGCCACCCGGCACGGCCACGGCTCGCACGTCTGACCCGGGCTGAAGGCGGCGGTACGTTCCAGCAATGGAGTACCGCCGCCTCGGCATGTCCGGACCCGTGACCGCATGACGTCGGAGGTGCTCGAGGCCTTTCACGCCTTCTGGACCACGGGTGCGACCGACGAGGACTGGTCGGCGTGGGCGGACCACCTCACGCCGGACGTGGAGTACGTCGAGCGGCAGTTCGGCACCATGTACGGCCGCGAGGCGGTCCGGACCTGGATCACGGAGCTGATGGTGGTGTCCGCCGACGTGCACGCCGTGCTCAACTGGTACATCGTCGCCGGCGACCGCGTCGTACTCGACATGTGGAACCGCTACTTCCACCCCGACCCCGAGCAGCCGCCGATCGACTTCGCCGGCCTGACCGTGCTCACCTACGGCAGCGACGGCCTCTTCAAGCGCGAAGAGGACTACTGGGACCAGATCACGGCCAAGACCGCGTACGTCGAGTGGACCGCGGCGTGCAAGGAGTGGGGCAGCAAGGGCGACCCCGACCACCTGGCAGCACTCGACGCCCAGCGCAAGGCCGACCAGCTGGAGGCGTTGCAGTCGGCCCGGATCACGTGATCCAGCGGGTCGGCTCGCCGGGCGCGTAGACGCAGACCGTGCCCGTGCTGACGGTCTGGCGCAGGTGCGCGCCGAGCGCCGGGTGCACCCGCTCGATACGACCGAGGACGTCGTTGACCCTTGCCCGGACGGTCTTGCGCGCGCGCTCGCTCTCGTCGCCCAGCCGGCGCTGCCGCCCGCCCAGCCCACGGGACGTGCGCAGCTCCCGGAGCACAGCCGTCCGCTCCGTGCAGGCCGCGTCCGAGGCAGCCGCGTCCCCGATCGCATCCGCCTTCGCGATCGCCTCGTCCAGCTCGAGAATCCTCGCGGCGTAGGCCTTTCTGGCTGCCGCGTCGAGCAGCTCGTCGGCACCACCGGGATCTGGCACTCCCAGGATGGTGAGGACGTGCACCCTCCGACCAGGAGTGGCGAGCAGGAGGGCCAGGTCGTGCAGTCCCTTCGCATCGGGTAGGTACGCGACGACGTCGCGGTACCTGAGCCGCCAGGTGCCCTCGACCTCGCGCAGCTCGTTCGGCACAGCGTCCCGTTGTGCGCGCCGCGTCGCTTCCGCCCAAGCGGGCGCGCCGAGCCGCTCGTACATCGCGAGGGCAGCCTCGAAGTGCGCGTCAGCGTCCGGCAGTCCGAGGCCGCGCGCCAGCCGACCGAGGTGGTGGTCGACGGCACCGTCGTACGCGGCACAGCCGCCGACGACCACGTGCAGCCCGGCATACGGGAGCAGGTGGTCGTAGATCCACTGGCGCTGTTCTGCCGAACCGATCTCCGCCAGGACGACGGCCGCCGCGTTGAGGAGCTCGAGGTCGTACTTCTCGAGCACGTCCTGGACGGCGAAGCCGCGGACCTGCTCGCGGGCGAGGTCGTGCTCACCGCGCAGCACCGACGTCCATGCGCGCAGCAAGGGGAACATCGGCCACATCGGGTCGGCGCCGTCAAGCAGCTCGTCGATCTGCGGCACGGGTGCTCCCAACGCACCGAGGGCCCCACGGGTCGTGCCGTAGCAGCCGGCCGCGTCGGGGATCCCGATCCGCTGACCGAGGGCGAGCGCCTCGTCAGCGACGTCGAGAGCTTCCTGGACGCGGCCGGCGATCGTCGCGACCGTCGAGAGCCGGCTCAAGGAGAGCCAGCGACTGCGGGCGTGGCCGAGCACGGCGACCTCGCGGGTGTACCGCTCGAGCTCACTGCGGCCGGCCGGGTCCCCTCTTTCCAGCAGCGCCGCGGCCCGCAGGAGCAAGGCCTCGGCGGCCAGGTCGGCATCGCCGGCGCGAACGGCAGCGGCGCGCATCGCGTCGATGGTGCGCAGCCGCTCGGCAGCCGTGCCGGGGACCCAGCTGATGTCATGACGCGCGAGGTGCGCGACTGCGAGAGCGCCATGGTCGCCGGCCTGCTCCGCCAGTGCGACCGCCTCGGCAGCGGCATCCTGGGCCGCCTCGCCGACCGGCTCGTAGCCGTGCCGGGCGTTGCGGGCGAGGGCTGCGAGCACCCTGGCGCGCAGGCCTGGTTCGGATCCGCGCAGTGCCTCTGACGCCTCTGCGAGCAACGCCGCGTCGAGGCCCCCCTTGCTGCCTCCACGCATTCCCATGGCGTGCACCCCGAGCGCAGCCACGGCGATCGACCGGGCGTCTCCGCGCGTCCGCGCCAGCTCGGCGGCCTGGAGGTAGGCGGCCCGGGCGGGTGCGCTCTGCCCGTCGCGGTCGTGTGACGCCGCGAGCTCGAGCAGCAGCAGGGTCCGGTCGGTGTCGTCGCGCGCGTGCTGGATCGCGTTGCGCCAGTGCCGGGCCGCTTCCTCGTGCCCGAACCTCGCCGTCGCATCACGAGCGGCCCGCTCCGACCACGTGCGGGCCTCCGGCGACGCAGCGGCGACCAGATGCGCGGCCACCTGCTCCGGGGGTGCTCCTCGCACGGCGAGGGCATGGCCGAGGGCGGCATGCTGATCGGCCAATCGCGATGCACTTAGCTCGCTGAGCAGCGCCTCACGGAACAGGTCGTGGGCGAGGTGCGGCCCGTCGTCATCGAGCAGCACGCGGGCGCGAACCGCCTCATCGAGCAGGTCGGCGACTGGAGCTCCGGTGACGTCCGCGAGCAGGGAGCTGTCGATGTCGACGCCCGCCGTGGCCACCCAGCGCAGCAGATCGACGCACTCCGGCGAGAGCCGGGTCAACCGCTGCAGCACGGTTTCGCGGACGCTGTCCGGCATCGCAGCGTCCCACCCGCCGGACGCGAGCACCAGCCGGCTCAGCTCCCTGACGAAGAACGGGTTGCCGCCGCACCGCCGCCGCACCGCCTCCGCGCGCGCGGCGTCGGGGCGGGTGCCGGTGATGCCGGTGATCAGCGTCGCCACCCCGTCGGCGTCCACTCCAGTCAGTGGCAGCAGCTGGCCGGGCAGGGCGCGGATCGCCTCCGCCGGCTCGGTGTCGCGATAGGCGCCGACCACCAGGGCGCGCTCCCCCGAGAGCTGCCGCACCACGAAGTCGATGAGCCGCACCGATGCCGTGTCAGCCCACTGGAGGTCATCGAGGACGACGACGAGAGGCTGCTCCGCAGCCGCGGCCAGCAGCGCGGTCGCGACGGCGTCGAAGAACTGGAAGCGCTCGTCGGCGGCCTGCGGCCCGGACCCGCCGGACCCCGAGGCGGGACCCTGGAACGCTAGTCGGCGAAGGACCTGCGTCCAGGGCCAGTACGGCGGGACGCCGTCTCCCTGCCAGCAGCCACCGCGCAGGACGCGAGCCCCTGATGCCGTCGCCCGGCGGGCGAGCTCCGCGAGCAGCGCCGACTTGCCGATGCCCGGCTCGCCGGTGACCATCAGCAGCTGTCCGTCGCCGGCGAGGGCATCGGCCAGCACGGCGCTCACCTGGGTGAGGGCGGCGTCCCGCCCGACCAGCCGCGCTTCGCGGTCCATGCCGGACATCCTGTCCCTTCTCAGGCCTGCAGCTCCAGCAGCAGGTTCACGGGGCCCTCGACGTCGAGCCGGCGGACCCGCGCAAAGCCGGCCGCCGCGGCGATCTCGCGCAGCCGAGCCTCACCCGCCAGAGTGCCGAGCGGTGCCACCCCGCCGGGCACCTGCTGGGACACCGCGTTGGGAGTGCACACCAGGGTCGACACGGAGTAGAACATCCGGCCGCCCGGGTGCAGGTTGTCGTCGACCGCGTCAGCGGCCAACGGCTCCACGAGAAGCACCCTGCCATCCGGAGCGAGCGCTTCGCGGGCGGCGATCAGTGCACCGACGGGGTCGCCGAGGTCGTGCAGGCTGTCGAAGAACGTCACCAGCTGGTATCCCGATCCTGGTACGTCGGTCGCGGCTGCCACCTCGAAGCGGACCCGGTCGGCGACACCCGCCAGCTTGGCTGCCAGCCGGGCAGCCTCGATGGAGCGGCCGTGGAAGTCGATGCCGAGCACGCGGCCGGTTCCGAGGTGCTGGGCCATCGCGACCGTGGGGGAGCCGTAGCCGCAGCCGACGTCCAGCACGGCGGCGTCCGCCGCGACACCCAGTTGGTCGAGGGCTGCGCCGATGAGCTCGGCCGGCAAGACGGTGCGGGTGAGCAGGTCGCTCCCGTGCCAGAAGTCGGAGGTCCGCCGGTCCCAGCCGTACCCTCGACCACTGCCGAACGCCTCCGCGAACTCATCGAACCCGGCGGCCATGGAGACGAGCATGCGGGTGCAGGCCTCGACCATCGCGCCGCCCGGCCCGTGCACGACCTCCAGCGCGACTGCGTCGGGAAGGGCGAAGCGGCCATCGTCATGGCGGAGGTAGCCGGCGGCGGCCTGCGCCCGCAGCCACTCGCGGACCAGGGCCGGTGCCACCGTGACCCTGTCGGCGAGCTCGTCGGGCGTGAGCGGGCCGGCGCCGTCGAGAGCGGCCCACAGACCGGTACGGGTGCCGAGGGAGGTGAGGAGCACCCCGAGCGTGCCGGCGAGGTCCGCGGTCAGCTGGTCCATCACGGTGTCTGGAGAGGAGGTGAGAGTCATGCTCCCGGGGGCGCGAGATGGCACCTCGCGGCTCGCGAGACGCGTCCTGGCGCCCCCAGGGCATGACGACGACGATCTCGGACCTTCGCTACCTCTCGGCCACCGAGCTGCTCCGACTCCTCGGTGACGGACGGCTCACCAGCAGCGACCTGCTCGACTCGCTCCTCCTGCAGATCGGGCGAGATCCGGAGGTCAACGCGGTCGTGACGATCGACCCCCGTGCCCGGGGCTGGGCGAAGCAGGCCGATGCGGCTCGCGCCCGCGGGGAGAGCTGGGGATCGATGCACGGCCTGCCGGTGACGGTGAAGGACACCCTGGAGACGGCGGGGTTGCGCACCACGGCCGGTGCCGCCGAGCTCACCCGTCACCTACCCGCGCACGACGCGGTCGTGGTGGCCCGGCTCCGGGCCGCCGGGGCGATCGTCTTCGGCAAGACGAACACCCCTGCCTGGGCGGCCGACTGCCAGACCTACAACGACGTGTTCGGCACGACCCGCAACCCGTGGGACCTCGGTCGAGCCGTCGGCGGCTCCTCCGGAGGCAGCGCGGCGGCGCTCGCGGCCGGGCACACCACGCTCGAGATCGGCTCCGACCTGGGAGGCTCGATCCGCAACCCGGCTGGGTACTGCGGCATCTTCGGGCTCCGACCGTCGTACGGGGTGATCCCGGTCCGGGGTCACCTGCCGGGACCGCCAGGCTGGTTGTCGGAGATCGACATGGCCACGGTCGGCCCGATGGCACGCAGCGCCGAGGACCTCGAGCTGGCGCTCGACGCCGTGGCGGGACCGGCCGCGGAGAAGGCAGTGGCCTGGCGGCTCGAGCTGCCGCCTCCCCGCGCGTCATCACTGGCCACTGTCCGCGTGGCCGCCTGGCTCGATGACGAGCACTGCCGGGTCGATCGCGGCGTGTTGGCCGTGCTCGGCCACGCTGTCGACGTCATCGCATCCGCCGGCGCGCAGGTCGACAGCGCCTGGCCCTGCACACTGCGAGAGGCAGAACGGCTGGCCCAGCAGCTGATGCAGAGCGCGTTCAGTGTGGCCTGCCCGGACGAGGTGTACGAACGGCTCAAGGCGGTCGCGGCTGCTGCTGCCCCCGACGATCAGCGCGGTCCGGTGCGGTATGCGCGCAACGTCACGGCGAGCGCCCGGGAGCACGCGATCGGGCTCGAGGCACGGGCGCAGCTGAACGCGCGGGTCAGGGAGTTCTTCGGCCGGTACGACGTGCTGGTGTGCCCCATCACGCCCACCACCGCGATCCGCCACGACCACACGCCGGACATCGATGCGCGACGGATCGTCGTCAACGGTGTCGAGCGGCCGTACGGCCACCAGATCCCGTGGGCTTCTCTGCCCGGCCTGTGCGGTCTACCGTCAGTGGTGATGCCCGTAGGTCTTGCGGCGGACGGCCTCCCCGTGGGCTTGCAGGTCATCGGGCCTCACCTCGAGGACCGCACCGTCCTCGCGTTCGCCCGGCAGCTCGCCGAGCTGACCGGCGGCTTCACGGCACCGGGGGGAACCGGATGACGATCGACAAGCTCCACCGACGGGCCCTCGAGGCGACGCGCCCGCTGGTCGCAGCGACCGGGGGCGACCAGCTCGACCTGCCGACGCCCAACGAGGAATGGGACGTCCGCGCACTGCTCAACCACCTCGTCGCGGGCAACTGGTGGGCGGCCGAGCTGGCGGCGGGCAAGACGATCGAGGAGGTCGGCGACCGCCTCGACGGCGACGTCCTCGGACCTGACCCGCTGGATGCCTACGACGCGTCCGCAGAGGCAGCGGCCAAGGCCTTCGAGGTGCCGGGGGCGCTCGAGGCGCCGTGCGCCGTGTCCTACGGCCCGGTCCCCGGTGAGATGTACGCCGGCCATCGGTTCCTCGACGTACTGCTGCACGGGTGGGACCTCGCGAAGGCGACGGGACAGCCGACCGACCTGGACCCGGCGCTCGTCGCCGGTGCCCTCGAGGTCCTCACGCCGCAGTGGGACCTGATGCGCAGCAGCGGGGCGTTCGCGACGGACGTCCCGGTGCCCGAGGGCGGTGATCCCCAGACCCGGCTGCTCGCCATGACCGGCCGCAGGCCCTAACGCAGCAGGGTGCCCATGTCGAGGGGCAGGGCGATCCCGGTGAACTCTGCTGCCTCGTCCGAGCACAGCCACGCGACGGCTGCGGCGATGTGCTCGGCAGGCGTCGAGGTGATGGGCAGCGCGTTCATGAAGATCGGCCCGAGGGTGTGCGCCGCGGCCGTGACCAGGGGGAACAGCTCGGGCGTCGTCATGCCGGTCGGCACCGATGCGGGATGGATGGTGTTGACGCGGATCCGGTGCTGCGCGACCTCGTTGGCGACGCTGCGAGCGAGGCCGGTGATGGCGTGCTTGGACGTGGAGTAGTCCGACAGGAAGGGCAGACCACGGAGCCCCGCAACGCTGGACGTGACGCAGATGGCGCCACCGCGGCCCTGCGCGACGAGCACCGGAACCGTTGCCTGCAAGGTGTTCCAGGTCCCAGTCACGTTGACCGACATGGTCGCCTCGAACTGCTCGGGACTGACGTCGACGAACGCCGATCCCGTGCAGATGCCGGCGTTGGCGACGACCACATCGAGCCCGCCCAGCTCCGTGACCGTGGTCGACACGGCAGCCGCCATGGCGGCCCGGTCGCGGGTGTCCGCGACGAAGGACAGGCAGCGCCGGCCCTCCTTCTCCACGAGCGCGACGGTCTCCGCCAGGTCGTCCGGTGAGGGCCCGTCGTAGCCGGTGGTCGGGAACGTCTCGCAGATGTCCAGTACAGCGACGTCGGCGCCCTCCTGGGCGAACCGGACCGCCTCGGCGCGGCCCTGCCCACGGGCCGCGCCGGTGACGAAGCAGACCTTCTTCTCGTAGCGCGACACGGGGCTCCTAGGCAGCGGGGACGGGGACGGGCAACCGGCGGCGCTTCTCGCTGCCGGCCAGGGCGAGGCAGGGGATCAGCGACAGGGCCGTGAGCGCCGAGACGCATGCGTAG
>JBHEMB010000110.1:0-3068 GCA_046262855.1 Mycobacteriales bacterium
GACAGCTCGGCGGGACGGTGGCCGAGCCGGGGGCGGATGCCGACGGTGTCGACGATGGTGTCGAGCCAAGCGGGGTCGTGGTCGCGCCCGGCGAGGGCCATGGGCAGGGTGATGTTCTCGAGGGCCGTCAGCGTCGGCACCAGATTGAAAGCCTGGAAGATGAAGCCGACCTTGTCTCGGCGCCGCATCGTGAGCTGGCGCTCGTCGAGGGCGCTCACATCCTCACCATCCAGCTCGATCCGGCCACCCGTGACGCGGTCGAGGGCGGCGAGGCAGTGCAGCAGGGTGGACTTCCCCGACCCTGACGGCCCCATGATGGCGGTGAAGGCGCCCCCCTCGAACCCCACGCTGAGCCCGTCGAGGGCGCGCACCTCGGTCGCGCCACTCCCGTAGATCTTGACGGCGTCGACCGCGGCCGACGCGACTGCGCCCTTGGACATGAGCGCTGAACGTAGTTCGCGACTGTCGCGTCGCTGCCGACCTGTGCCGTACGTCACAGGTGCAGCGTTCAGCCCTCCCCTACGTGAAGGTCAAGCGGTCGAGCTCGGCGCGCAAGCTCGAGACCTCCTCGCGCAGACGCTGGACCTCCGCTTCCAGCTCGCGAACCCTGCCGTCCTGCGCACCGACATCGGTGTGGGCGACGTCGGTGTGAGCGACAACGAGAGCGTGGCTGGCCTCGGGCGCGCCAAGGCGGTGCGCCCAGCGCTGCGCCTTCTCGCCTCGCTGCCGGTCGAGCAGCTCGACGATGGGCTCGCTCCGCTCAGCCAGCCCCTGCAGCGTGCGATCGAGCTCGTCACCGCCGGCGAAGGCGTGGAGCCGCGCGCTCCGGCCCCGCAGCTCGGCCGCGGTCTGCGGACCTCGCAGCAGGAGCAGCGACACCACCGCCGCTTCCGGCTTCGACAGATCGAGGTGGTCGTCAAGGACGTGGCGGAACTTGTCCACGCGGGCACCGGTCACCATGCGCACGACGCCCAGTGAGCGCAGGTTGTGCAGCGTGTTCTCGAGCGTCGGAAGGTCGAGCTCCATCACCGGGTCCCGGTTCGTGAGCTGGTTGCAGGCCAACTGCAGCGCGTTCATCGACAGCGGATAGCTGTCGGGGTGGGCGAGCTCCTTCTCGATCAGGCTCCCGACCACTCGCTGCTGGACAGCGCTGAGCTCCACGCACTCAATTTGCCACCACCGTTGCCAGCCACGGCGCGGGATCGATGGCGACACCGCCGCGCCTGACCTCGAAGTGCAGATGCGAGCCGGTCGACCATCCGGTGCTGCCGATGGCACCGATGAGCTGCCCCGCGCTCACCAGGTCTCCTTCGTGCACGGCGACGCTCGACAGGTGGCCGTAGAGCGTCTGACTGCCCTCAGGGTGATTGATCACGATGATGTTGCCGTAGCCCTCGTAGCCGCGCAGGGGAGCGCCGGCATGCATGACCCGGCCCGCGGCCGCGGCCACGACCGGGTCGCCCGTCTCGCCGTCGATATCCATGCCGGGATGCACGTGTCGGCCCCGGACCTCGCCGAACCAGCCGGTGAGAGCGCCGGGCGCGGGCCGGACCCGCTCGGCGGGACGAGCAGCGGCGATCTTGACCCTGGCCGTCGGCGCGGCCGCGGCCGCCATGATCCGACGCCGGCGCGCGACGGGCGCGGCCGGCGCGCCATCCCCGACGAGCAACGCCACCACGAAGACAGCGGCCAACCCCACCGTGGGCCGCCGCGGGACGCTTCGTGCCGATCTACTGAACGTGCGCGCGGAGCGAGTGATCCAATCCATGCCCGGGCCCCCCGGTCCGTGAGTGGAAGGGCTCACCCTACGCCACAGGCGCGAATGGTTCGGTAACCGAACTACCTACACGGCGTTAAGCGCTGGAGCTACTTCAGGAGGCGGCTGAGGCGGCGGTCGGCAAGAGGCTTGCCGCCCGTCTGGCACGTGGCGCAGTACTGCAGCGACGACGTGGCGAAGGAGACCTCGCGCACGATGTCGCCGCACTCGGGGCACTTCTCTCCGACGCGTCCGTGCACCCGCATGCCCGACTTCTTCTCGGCCTTGAGGCCCTTGGCCGGCAGGCCGAGCGAGCGCTCGACGGCGTCGGTCAGCACCTCGCGCAGCGACCGGTAGAGCGTTCGCACCTCGTCGGGCGTCAACGTCGACGCATGCTTGAAGGGCGACAGATTGGCCAGGTGCAGCGCCTCATCGGAGTAGGCGTTGCCCACGCCAGCGAGCACGTGCTGATCGGTCAGCACGCCTTTGATCTGCTGCTTGCGCCCCGCCAGCAGGGCGGCGAAGGCCGCTCCGTCCAGCGCCGCGCTCAGTGGGTCGGGCCCCTGCGTCGCGATCGACTCGACCTCTTCGGGCTTGGACACGACGTGCACCTGCAGGCGCTTCTCCGTTGCCTGCTCGGTGACGTCGAATCCCGACCCGTCGCTGAACTTCACGCGCAGAGCCATGGGTCCCCTCTTGGGCCCACGGCCGGGCTTGGCCGTGATCTGGTCGCGCCACTGGACCCAACCGCTGCGCGAGAGGTGGATGGCGAGCACGATGCCCTCGAAGTCGAGAAGCAGGAACTTTCCCCGCCGATCGGTGCCGGCGAGGACATGTCCGACGAGGGCGTCGACAGGCGGGTCGAAGGTCTTGAGGGCGGAGATGGCGTGCACCTCGACGCGCCCGACCTTCTTGCCGACTGCCTCCTCGGCCAGGAAGCGGGCGAGGGCCTCCACCTCGGGCAGCTCAGGCACGGCGGTGCCCTCCGCGGCTCATCGACCCGTGTGGCCGAAGCCGCCACCGCGCTCGGACAGTGGCAGCTCGTCGGTCGCGTCGAAGTGCACGTGCTCGACCTTCTCGATCACGAGCTGGGCGACCCGACCGCCGCGACGAACCTCGTAGTCGTCGGTCGGGTCGGTGTTGACGAGCAGGACTTTGAGCTCGTCGCGATAGCCGCAGTCGATGAGGCCGGGCGCGTTGACGAGCGTGACGCCGTGGTGCAACGCCAGGCCGCTCCGCGGAAGGACGAGGCCGGCGTAGCCCTCGGGAATGGCAAGGGCGATGCCCGTCGGCACGAGGCCCCGCCCTCCAC